>JBOIGK010000622.1:0-21279 GCA_050742695.1 Advenella sp.
TTTTACTCTGTTATTCTGCCCACTTATTCAATGTTTATCAGTGTGTTTGACATATTTCGATATGACAAAATTGCATCTGCCGAAGAAACGATATAAAATGTAAACGTTTCCATTTTTAGATCAAGTCAGCAGTAAAACCAGAACACAGCCATTACCAATTATTCAGCCCGTCATCTGTGGAATGCTTCCCACTTGGCGGCGCATCAATATGAATGAAGACACTGGCTGCATAATAATTTTTAAGTGTTGAGACAATAGGAGAGACAAGTGAAACTTTTTCCATATGCATTCTGCTTGGCGGCATTAATGGCTACTGCATCGGCTCAGGCTGACACATACCCTGACCGCCCCATACGCATGCTATTGCCATTCTCGGCAGGAGGAGGCGGCGACATACTCGGCCGTATCATTGCCGAGCAATTTGCATCACAACTTGGAACGCCGGTGGTGGTGGAAAACAAGCCTGGCGCCGGAGGGACGATTGGTATCGCGGATGTGGCCAGAGCAAAGCCTGATGGCTATACCATTACGATCGGCGGGATGACCACTCATGTCCTGTCTCCGCATGTTTACACCAAGATTGCCTATGATCCAGTCAAAGACTTCACGTCCCTGGGTGTGATTGGTTCGTCTTCGATTGTGATGATTGCGAATAAGGATTTTCCGGCAAGCAATCTTGCTGATGTCAAATCACTGAACGATTCTCGCAAGGAACCCTTGCAGTACGCCAGCTGGGGGCGAGGTTCCACTGGCCATTTTTGCGGTGAAGTGCTGGCTCAGAAAATGGGAATCAAGCTGGCGCATGTGCCATACAAGGGCACGGCGCAACTGGTGAACGACATTCTGGGTGGTCACATCTCCGTTGGATTTGTCGATATGGTTACAGCGACGCCCTATGTACAAGGCGGCAAGGTCAAAGCCCTCGCGGTCTGTACTCAGCGCTCTCCCAGCTTGCCGGATGTTGCCAGTTACAAGGAACAGGGGGTGGACTTTGACCGTGAATTGAACTGGGCAATGTATGTGCCAGCCGGTACGCCTGAGCCAATTGTGGATAAGTTGTCAAAAACGCTCGAACAAACCCTTGCACAGCCAGCTATCCAGAAGAACCTGCTCGGCCTGGGTATTACCGCCAAATACGTTCCGGGTGCAGATCACACCAGGGCGATGGTTGCTGATGCGAAGGTATGGGAAGATATCGCCAAGCAAGCCGGTATTGAAGCGCAATAGCAAAAATTATCCGGTCCCGTCAATGTGTGATGGTGAGACCGGACAATATATTTAGTGGCCGAACGCTTTCTCTATGCCAGCGTGACCTTTAGTGCCGCTTTAGCGCAGCAGCTTCCAGCCGCCATCCACGACAAACTCGGCACCTGTTATATATCTGGCCTCGTCGGAGGCCAGATAGTAAATAAGACTGGCTACATCTTCGGGGGCGCCTTTTGCTCCCATGGGCGTACGGTCAGCTGTGGTGGGTATATTCTGTGTGTTGTTTATCCTGGCCCGTGCGGATTTTTGCGTCAGGATATCATCCAGCATTTTCGTTTCGATGCGCCCCGGGTGTACGGAATTGCATCTGATGGGAATGTTACCCATGCTGGCAAACAACGCTACGGACTTGGTCAGTTGCGTGACGGCTCCTTTACTGGCACCGTAGGCGACGCTTTGCGTTGTTGGATAGTACGCGCCCACCGAGGACAGATTTACAATGGCTCCACTGCCTTGTTTTCGCATCAGCTTGACGGCTTCGCGACAGCCGAGGAAGGTCCCGTCCAGATTGACCGCCAGCACACGATGCCACTCGTCAAGCGTAGTGCTCTCGAGTGAGCCGTTCAACACATCGCCTACAATTCCGGCTGCGTTGACCAGCACATCCAGAGATGTGAAAGATGTCTCTATTTTCTGAAACAGAGAAAGCCATTGTGATTCCGAGGTTACGTCCAGGCAATGGAAATGGAGCTGAGTTGACGGGACAAAGTTCGCTGGTTCCTGCCTATCCGCGATAATGACTGTGGCGCCTTCAGATACAAATTTTTTGCACGTCGCAGCGCCAATGCCGTTGCTGCCTCCGGTAATCAATACCACCTTATCTTTTGTCGCTTTCACAATTATCTCTACTTATATAGTTTGAAGGGTTAATCGATTCGAATAACGGATTCTTCTCCGTCCCAATTTGTATGCGCTTCGGCGATCTTTGCAAAGTATTCACCCTTGCCTCCGGTCATTTCGGACAGCTCAATAACGTTACCCGGCATGTCCGGGTGCAGTAGATATGCAAATCTTCCGCGTCCTTCCCCCATTCTTCCGGCGTGGCCTTCTTGGTATCCTTGGGTAAGTAATTTGTTTCTGTGTTGATCAAAGTGATCAAAGGTCCAGTACGCCACGTGCTGGATACCCTCGGCTCCGGTGCCGAGAAAATCCAAATACAATGACGGTGCGTTGTTGCGTTGCTGGATCAACTCCAGTTGAATGCCACCCGAATTTGCCAGGGCGATAGACAATTCCGGGAGGGCAGATGGCTTGCCGTAATAAGAAAATTCAGTTGTGCCCACCTTTTCTTTGTAGAACCAGGGGCCTACGCCGAGTATCTTGCTCCAGTGCCCCATTGCTTTCTCAATATCTCGTACTACCAGCCCGATTTGCCTTACATCACCCAGTACCTTGGTCATTCCTTGCACTCCTGATTATTTTCAAATAAAATGGAAACGTTTCCTTTATATGAATATAACAAGCATGGCGATAGATTTCAATAGAGTGATTGTCTTTATATAAACATTCGCAATGGTTATTCTGTAATTTATGGAAACGTTTTACTAAACTTCAACTTATACCGCAACTTTTAACGTGACAACCACCGTTTCGGCTTCGATCCACTGTTGGCCGAACGCACTATTTGGAAAATGGAGATGTACATAATGTCGGACTCATCAGTTTTGGACCCTTCAGTATCAGACGCCTTGCAGCAAACCCGTGTCAAGACCGTAATAGATCATATGGCGATGGAGTGTGTGCATGACTGGGATGCTGTGATCGCCACTTTTGAACACCCACGCTATGAAATGCATGGCAGTGGCATGGTCTACGACGGAGAGAAGGACGTGCGCGGCTATTTTGAATCCTCCCGGATTCCCTTTCCTGATCTGACCAATGAAATCATTGCGATAGCCGCAGCCGACGATACTGTACTTGTGGAGTTTTACCTCAAGGGCACTCATCTGGGGGTGTTGACGATCGATGGCCACCATTACGAACCCACTGGCAGAAAAATGCATGTTCGCATGGCCGCGACATTTGAATTTGCGCCTGGATCGGACAAGATTGTTTGCGAGCGACCTTATACATCTCAGGATGCAAAGCTGCGCTCGCTTGGTTTGATTTGACTGAATATTTAAATGCAGTGTGTTTGCGGATAGATTGCAACGCGCCGTGAATCCTGTAAGAGGTTTCTATCCAGATAAGCGGTTGCTACTGGAAGTCTTTGGAAAATACTTATACACACGAGGAGATACACATGTCTTTACCAGAAGTCGTCACAAAGCAGGAGCGTTTACTTACGCTCAACATTAATGAGGGTGTGGAACTGCCTGGGTCTGCTCCGGGTTCAACCATTATTCCTTTGTTCCTTGATCGTGAAAATGGAGTGTGGGTGTTGTATGGAAAGTTCAATCCAGGCACCCAACTGCCTACCCATTTTCATACCGGCGTGGTTCACTTTTACACAACCAAGGGCGAATGGCATTATCTGGAGTATCCCGATGACCCTCAAAAGGCCGGCAGCTATCTTTATGAACCGGGCGGTTCAGTTCACACTTTCTGTGTGCCAAAGGAAGCAAAGGAGGCCGCCGAAGGATTCATGGTCGTTTACGGCGCCAATATCAATTTTATAGATGGTGAGTTCATTGGCATTCGCGATGCCGGGGCAATAGAGGAATCTATTCTTGAAACGGCGCGCAAACAGGGGATTCCTATTCCGAAATATATCCGGCCCAAGGGTGGCGCTGAATTTACCGGGTAGTCATTGCCAACGAAAGGCCGGAGATGTCACCGCATGCAGCGACATCTCCGATTTCACCGTTTCTAATGCAAATAATGAGAACCTACTCGAAGCAGCGTGTCGGCAGCGCGGCCACGAGTCAGTGCGCGTGTCAATTGAAATGCCCAATACTTAAAAACCGGAAAAGCAAAGAAAAACGACTGGCCCGCGATTTCATATTGAGCCGCCATTTCTAGCGGGAAAACCCCGATATAAACTGTTTTTTTCTGCTGATAGAATTCGTATTCATTGTCTATCTACATTGCGTTGGTAGACGCCATAAAGAAAATTCACCAATAAAAACCTATAGTTATAGCATCATATTCCTGTTTTTACATAAAGAGGATAAACAATAATGCATAATAGTGAATACGTATTCAATTCAAATGTGGCTGAGGCTTTGTTAAAGCAGCCACTTGGTGCGACGCTGCCCGTTGTTGATCGGGCGCAAGGGGTTTATATCTACGATACGGCGGGCCACAAGTATCTGGATGGCTCTGGGGGCGCCATGACCGTATCGTTGGGGCATGGTGTCCGGTCTGTACTGGATGCCATGCGCGATCAGGCCGAACGGGCATGTTTTGTTTATCGTTCCCAATTCACCAGTACGGCGGCCGAATCTCTGGCCAGCACGTTAACCGAACTGGCGCCGCCAGGAATATCACATGCTTTTTTTGTCAATAGTGGATCAGAAGCCACGGAGCTTGCATTGCGTTCGGCCCAGCAATACTGGAGAGACCAGGGGCGGACTGGTAAGACACATGTTTTGGGACGAGCCATAAGCTACCACGGCATGACGATGGGCGCCCTGTCTATGTCGGGACATCCAACGCGTCGCGCCGATTACAGCAACCTGCTGCACACCTTTGCGGTGGCACCGCCTCCGTATCCTTATAGGTTTCCGTTATCGGGCACCGATGCCGAGGGCCACGGAGCCATGGTCTGGGATCGAATCATTGATCAATACGGAGCAGACAAGGTAGCAGCAATCATTGTTGAGCCCGTGGTGGGTGCGGCAGGTGGTGCCTTGACTCCTCCTATTGGATATCTACGTATCCTGCGTCAGATTTGTGATCGTCATGATGTACTTTTGATTGCAGATGAAGTCATTACGGGTATGGGACGTACGGGCACCTGGTTTGCTTGTGATCATGATGGTATTTCACCGGATATGATAGCCACCGGCAAAGGCATGACATCTGGCTATACGCCAATGGGTGCAGTACTTTTTCACGAGCGCATTATTAGCCTATTCGAAGCGACAGGAAAGACTGTCCCTTTCGGACATACTTTTAGCGCGAATCCTCTTAGCGCTGCGACTTGCCTGGCTGTCGTCAATTACATGCGTGAGAAGGGCGTGTTGGAGAATGTAGCTTTGCGCAGCAAGCAACTGGAGGCTGGCCTAGGTAGATTGGCGAGACGTTTTCCATGGATGGCTGATATACGTGGCCGGGGTCTGTTATGGGGCTTTGAATTTGTGACAGATCCTAAAACCCGAACGCCACCAGACGCGGCGCTGAACGCTAACTTGCGATTCACCGAGCACTGCTTTCGCGCCGGGCTGATCGTCTACACAGCGGGTATCGCCCCTCTGAACAATGCGACCTTGTTGGCGCCGCCGTTAGTAATCACTGAAGAAGAAATGGACGACTTGCTTGCTCGCCTGGAAACGGGAATGAGCAGTTTTGCCGAGGAAATGGGGTTTACAGGCTGAGCATTTCCTGCAATATGGGCACCAACGATAGGAACACTGATGAAAGTTTAACCGAAGGTCCCCGCATCTTAGTTAACGCAGTTTCACGCTGAGCGCAGTGCTCGTAATTTGAAAGGGAACATCATGATTTCAGGCAAAAAAATGGACCGTCGCACCGTACTAAAAGCTGGCGTTGCTGCGCTGGGTTCGTCTCTATCGGGTATATCGTGGGGGCAAAGCGCCAACAATACTCTTACGATGGGTGTCATCTCGCAACAGACAGGTACATTCGCGTATGCGGGTGAATTGGTGCTCAAAGGCGCGCAGTTGGCCATTGAGGAGAGACAAGGCAGCATCCTTGGCAATAAAATCAATCTGGTGGTACGCGATGACGAAGGAAAACCTGCAGTTGGCGTACGCCGACTGACCGAAGCCATCTCATCGAATCAACTTCGTTACTTCATCGGGAACTTTTCCAGTGCGGTCGGCTTGGCCGAATTAGAAGTAGCTCGCCAGGAAAAAGTGCTGCAGTTTGCGGCCGGAGGCTCTGAGGACTTTACCGGATCGCGCTGTAGTCCGTACACGTTCCAATGGTCCGCACATGCGTATACCGCATTGCGCGCCACGCTGGAATACGTTAGCAAGACCATGCCCGAAAAGAAAAAAATATACACAATTACGGCTGACTACGCATTCGGTCAATCGTTGCTGCATTACACGCAAGTGGCTGCAAAGGAACTGGGCCTGGAGCTTGTCGGCAACGCCAACCACCCATCAGGCGAACGTCAATTTACGCAATATATCACTAAGGCACTGTCGGCGCGCCCTGATATTATCTGCCTGCTAACAGCAGGCGCGGATGCCGTATCAGCGATACGCCAGTTCAATAGCTTCGGTGTAAAAACAGTGCAAATCGTAGGGCCGTGGACATTGGAGGTCGAACAAATGCGAGAACTGTCGCCGGCCATGCGCAGCGGCATGATCCTGGGCCTGAATTATTATCAGGATATTGATACGCCGCTAAACAAATCGTTTGTAGAGCGCTATCTAAAGGTGAATAAAAATGTACCATCGTATGCGGCAGCGTACGGCTACGACTCGATGCGCACCTTGTTCCTGGCCATGGAAAAAGCACAAAGCGTTGATGCAGACTCCGTCCTGAAGACCCTGGAAGGCATGCAGTATGACAGCATCTTCGGTCCAACACGCATTGACGCTCGTACGCATCAAGTTTTACGGCCATATTATGTGGTGCAGTGCAAGGAAGCCAATGCGATGAAGAATGAGTTTGACTTGGCCAGCATCGTGAGCATGGGTGAAAAACCACAGCCGATTGAATTGAATGAATGCAAGAGAACTGCTTGAGCAGTCTCTGGAAACGACACTTGGCGTGCGTGATATGTCGGTTATTTTGAACTGAAGGCCAACTATGATTTCTTTACTAGCCGCACAACTGCTTAATGGATTGGCTATTGGCATGATCTACGCGTTGACCGCGTTTGGGCTATCCATTATCAAGGGGCTGTTGAATGTCCCCAACTTTGCTCATGGCGCATTTTACGCTCTGGGTGCCTATGTGTGCTTTTCCGCGTTGCAGCTTGGTATGCCATTTGCGCTGGCTTTGTTGCTCTCATTTGTGGTGCCGGCATTGCTCGGGGCCGTTGTCGAAAAGCTTGGCGTCGCTCAGTTGATGAACGGATCCTATTTGTACCAATTGCTTTTTTTGTTTGGAATTGCCCTGATCCTTGAACAACTCATTATTATTATCTGGGGCACAGTGGGCTTGAGCGCCATGCCTCCGGAGTGGCTACAGGGCGCGTTTGACCTTGGGTTTACATGGATTCCAAAATATCTTGTGTTCAACGGCATCATGGCGGCGCTGATCATTGCCACCGTTTGGGTTCTGATTGAGCGTACGCGATTAGGGTCGCAGATTCGGGCTGGAATCGACAAACGTGAAATGGCTCAATGCCTGGGTCTGGATGTCTCACGTTTGGTCACTGCTGGATTTGCTCTGGGGTCTGGCCTGGCCGGCATGTCGGGAGGGCTGGTATTGCCCTTGTTAGGTGCGAATTCTACCATGGGAGCAGAAATGCTTTCGATTGCATTTGTCGTACTCGTCATCGGAGGCTTAGGTTCGTTATATGGCGCCCTTGCTGCGGGTATTTTGGTCGGTGTCATCCAAAGTGTTTCGTCGGTTTTTGTGCCGTCGGCAAGTACAGTACTTATCTATGTGGCCATGGTGGCTACCTTGATGATTCGTCCCCAGGGACTTTTTGGGGAACGATGATGCAACGTAAGCCTTCTGTTTACCTGATGTCGGCCATTGCGATTTCAATCGCAGTAATTGCGCCACTGTGTCTACCGTTCAACATCGCCACCGAGATTCTGATTTTTGGTATCTTTGCTCTGGCAACCTACCTTTTGCTAAGCGTGGCCGGCTTGTATTCTTTTGGCCAGGCGGCTTTCTTTGGCATTGGCGGCTATGTTGCGGGATACGTGTATATCAACACGGACTTGCCGCTGATTGCAGGCCTGGTGCTGGCGGCAGTAGGCAGCGCACTGATCGCTATGGTTGTTGGCATGATGAGTATCAAGCGTACCGGAATCTATTTTATGATGCTGACATTTGCGTTTAATCAAATGATCTATTACCTGGCTTATAGTTGGCACAGCGTGACTGGTGGCGAAGACGGACTGGGGGGTATACGCAGGCCCGATCTAACGATTCCGGGCCTGGGAACGATAGATTTTTCCAGCCATTTGAATTTTTACATACTAACTGCTGTAGTGTTTGTTGCCATATTCGCATGTTTATACCAACTGATACGCAGCCCGCTGGGTCTTGTATTGAACGCTGCCAGGCAAAACCCTCATCGCACTGCGTCCCTGGGGTTTTCTGTATACCGCGCCCAATTGCTGGCATTCGTTATAGCAGGTGCGGCGTCTGGTTTTGCAGGCGCGTTGTTTGCAATGTTGTACCGTATCATGCCGATCGATGCTATTTCCTGGACCAGTTCAGGTACGGCGGTTTTCATGGTCGTCATCGGTGGCATGTCGTCGATCTTTGGTCCGGTGATTGGCGCGGCCATTTTCATCTGGCTGCAAGGGTTCTTCAGTCTTATCTGGGCGCGATGGCCATTGCTGTTCGGTGTTTTTATCATCCTGGTGGTGTTGTTTCTGAAGGGCGGAGCCATAGAATTGTTCGACCGTATGCGCAGGCTGGTTGAAGCTCGCTTTCAAAGGAGTGTGCGATGAGTTCAGTCACGAATGCAGCACAGTATGCTTTCGAAGCTCGTCGCGTTACCAAGAAATTCGGAGCGAGCATGATCATTGACGATTTATCGATTGGGTTTGAACATGGCATGTTACACAGCATTCTGGGGCCTAACGGGGCGGGAAAAACCACGCTATTTAATCTTCTGACCCGCGATTTGCCGGTTACGAGCGGGGACATCTTACTGAAAGGTACTTGCGTTACCAAGCTAAAGCCGCATCAGATTGCACGGCTCGGTGTTGGGCGCTCCTATCAGATTTCTAGCGTATACCTGGACTTGACCTTTCTTGAGAATGTTTGGCTCGCTGCGTATCGTGCTACGCATGGCGGGTATCTGGGATGGTGGCGCAATGTGGAAAATTACCGCGACCTGCGAACTCAGGCTTGTGCGCTGTTGGAGACATTAGGCCTGGAGCAGTACGAACAGCGATTGGCCAAGTCAGTGTCGTACGGAGATCAACGCCTGCTGGAGATTGCAGTGACTTTAGCGACCCGGCCGGAAATATTGCTGCTTGACGAGCCCACAGCGGGGTTGTCGCAGCGAGAAACCGAGCGCGTCAAGACATTCATTGCGTCAATCAAGTCTGAATACACCATCATAATGATTGAGCATAAGATGAATGTGGTCATGGAAATTTCCGACCGTATTCACGTAATGAACCGGGGGGCGCTGATTGCAACCGGAACGTCAGAGGAAATTTCCAAAAACCAGGCAGTACATGCCGCATATTTTGGATTGTAAAATGCTACTACAGGTTAATTCTATCAATACGTTCTATGGCGCAAGTCAGGCGATTCACGACGTTTCCTTTGACGTTGCCAGCCGAGAGGTTGTCGCCTTGCTGGGTCGTAATGGTGCTGGAAAGACGACCACCATGCGTTCGATAATGGGTTTGAATCATGTCGCGCAGGGAACAATTACATTCGACGGGAACGATATCTCTCGTCGACCACCACATATGATAGCCCAGCTGGGCATCACACTGGTTCCCGAAAGAAGAGATCCCTTTGTGCTGTTGACGGTTCAGGAAAACATCATGCTGGGCTACCGGGCGGGTTCACCGTACACGTTGGACCGCTTGATGAATATGTTTCCGCTATTGAAAGAGCTATTGAAGAAGAAAGGCGGTGAGCTTTCTGGCGGACAACAGCAAATGATGGTCATGGCGCGCGGATTGGCCATGGGGCCACGCCTGTTGTTACTGGATGAGCCCTCGCAGGGGCTGGCTCCCATCATGGTAAAAGCTGTGGCAAACGCATTGAATCAGTTAAAAGGTGAAGACTTAACCATATTGTTAGTCGAGCAGAACCTGAGCATGGCGCTGGAGATCGCCGATCGCGTAGTGGTAATGGAAAACGGTACAGTAGCTGATACCTTTACCAGTGCCGAAGGCCGCAGGAATACAGGTCGGCTTGAAAAATATCTTGCAGTGCATTGAGCGCTGCGTATCGCAACCAAACCCTGGAATGATATGAACAAACCTGCTGCCCATCCTCCTATTCTGGGGTACGTTTCCCCGCTTAGCGCCCAGCCTGACCAGAACTTGTCGTTTTGCATCAGCTCTGCGGGAAACCAACCTTTCTCGGCACGAGTTGTTCGCATTCATTGCGCAGATCCGAATCCTCAAGGGCCCGGGATGCAATTGGAATCGGTCGATTTTCCACTGGAAACGAGCTACCCAGGAAATGAACAGCATGTATATCCAGGGTCATGTGCGCTCGTTCAGATGTCCGAATTATCGTCGATACAGAACATACACAATTATATCGAGTTACGATTACTGATTAAGCCGACTTTTATTAAAGAAGGATTGCAGGTCCTGGCGAGTTTGCAGAACGCGATGGCAACAAATGGTATTGCGCTTGCTTTGGATCAGGGCGAATTGGTGGTTTTAGAATACCAGGAGAATGGCGCGGAGCCCGTAGCATTACGTACGGGCTTGCCTGTTGTGCAAGATCGATGGCAGTCAGTGTCGTTAAATGTCGCAGTAGCCCAACAGACCGTTAAGGTAAGCATAGGGCCCACGCCCACGTGTATCCCGGGAGTAGTGTCGATAACGGAATACCGAAATACGCTTTTGGCGGTTGACAACTTTAGTTGGAATTTACTCACCCATTTATGCCTGGGGGCGCTATGGAAAGGGCATCCGGAACGGGGCTATGATGGCCTGATCGAGAAGCCCTCCTTATATGTGGGCGAACAGGCCACGGATTTGCACGTTTTATTGCAATGGAATCTGGCCCAAGCTATGCTGGAGTCGCTTGTGCCTGGTGTGCAGCCGGGAATGCCTGCCCTCAGGTTGATCAATACGCCAGTGCGAGCGGTGCGATCATCGCTGTGGTCTGGTGAACACTTGGACTGGAACCATGCGCCGGATGAGTATGCAGCGATGTACTTTCATGCCGATGCGTTGACCGATTGCGATTGGCAGGAAAGTGTCAGCTTAAGGATACCTACGGGAACGAAGTCCGGTGTATATGGGCTTGAAATTACACATCCCGACGGCAGCGATACGATTCCCTTTTATGTGACGCCGGCCCCTTCCGGACCGCGTGCGCGGGTGCTATTTCTGGCTCCTACATTGACATACCAGGCTTATGCCAATCACGCACGTGGCAACTATGCGGGTGAACTATCTGAGCGCATAACCCGTTGGGGGGCGTATCCACACAATCCTGATGTGGTTACGCAATTTGGGGCGTCGACATATAATCGTCATAGGGATTTGGCTGGTATCAGTCTCTCATCCCGGTTGCGGCCTATGTTGACTATGCGTCCGGGCTACCTTACTTTCTATGACCAGCAAGGATCCGGCCTGCGGCATTTTCCAGCCGATTCGCACCTAACGTATTGGTTGCGTGAAAAGGGAATTGAATATGACGTCATTACTGATGAAGATTTGGACGACCAGGGGCTGAGTGCACTGCGCCCCTATGACGTAGTAATGACCGGATCGCATCCGGAATACCACACGCGCCGCATGATAGAGTCGTTGATTGCATACCGAGAAAGGGGTGGTTATCTCATGTACATGGGGGCCAACGGATTCTACTGGAAGATCGCTCGGCCTGCATCTTCTCCGCATTTGTTAGAAATTCGAAGAGCTGAAGGTGGGATACGTGCCTGGGCTAGCGAGCCGGGAGAATACTATCATCAATTGGATGGAGGTTACGGTGGAATGTGGCGCCGTAATGGGATTGCACCCCAGTGCACGGGGGGGGTGGGCTTTGCCGTACAAGGTGGATTCGAAGGAGTCGGGTATCGACGCACAAATGAGTCGTACGATTCAGATGTAGCCTGGCTATTCCAGGGTGTAGACGGCGATATATTTGGTGATTTCGGCCTGTCGGGAGGTGGAGCTGCGGGCTTTGAACTTGATCAGGTTGTGCCGGAACTAGGGTCGCCGCAATACCTGAAGGTCGTAGGCATTTCTGATGGACATGGGCCCAGTTTCAGAATCGTACCGGAAGAAATTCTAACATGGACGTTTACCGCTTCAATACCCCGCCAATATGAAGGCGTGCGTGCGCATATGGCGGTTGGAATTGCCGAGAGCGGAGGAGGATTGTTTGCGGCTGGTTCTATCACTTTTATGGGAAGTTTGGTGCATAATGAATGCAACAACAATGTTTCGCGAATAGTGGAAAATTGCCTGCGTCGATTTCTATCAGCGTAGCTAGCTACTCACGAAACCGGTGGTATGGTAATTTAACTGAAACAGATGAAGAAAAAAGCTCCAACACAAAAAGACGTTGCCAAATTTGCTGGGGTGTCCCAAGCTGCTGTGTCGCGATTTATCTCGGGCAAGGGCGCTATTTCTCCGGAAGTTCGCGAGAAAATCATGAGAGTGGTGAACTTGGTTGATTATCAACCAGATCCTCTGGCACGCGGCTTAAGCAGTGGTAAATTCAATATCATCGCTATTGTCATGGCCAATATTACCAATCCCTGGTATCCAGTGGTGCTGGAGCTGATCACCCGAGAGCTGCATCGGTTGGGGCTGCAGACACTGCTGTTTAACGCGACCCCGCCACAAACCGTGGACGACTTGATGCCATTGGTGCTTCAGTATCGTGTACGCGGCGTAATTATAACCACTGCATCATTAACCTCGTCAGGCGCAGATTTGTGTGTCAAGCAAGGCGTACCGGTGGTTATGTTCAATCGATATGCGCAAACAGGAAACGGGCATTCAGTGTCAACCGATAACATAGGTGGTGGCCGCAAGGCCGCCGACGTGTTGCTAAAGTCTGGCAGTAAGAAATTGGCGTTTCTCGGGGGCATGCCATCGGTGTCCACTAACCGCGATCGACGCACCGGATTTCTGGAGCGCCTGGCAGAATTAGGTATGACCGATATTCCTATACTGGAAAAAGAGTTTACGTATTCCTGGGGCTACGATGCTACGCAGATGTTGCTGGCGCGTCATCCCGACATAGATGCGCTGTTTTGCGCGGATGATGAGATTGCGTCTGGTTGTATCGATGCGCTTCGCTTCGCCTTGGGTAAGCGTGTGCCGGACGATGTGCGTGTTTTCGGTTTTGATGATCACCCCGTCGCCTCTAATGCCGCATACCAAATGACCACAATACGCCAACCCGTGGAAGATATGATCAAGGTGGCTATAGAGCTTCTATTGAGGGACAGTGGCAAAAATGAGCGCCATCTTTTGGCGGGCCAACTGATCTATCGCAATTCAACCCCTGAGAAACGCTAAATAGCCAAAAAATCTCAAATTTTCACTGCCGACATTCAGTGTAATTGGAACGACCACGGTTCTGTTGCCTGAATCATTCATGCTGTTCACACCTATAGCGCGGAATACCCATCAGGTTGTCGCCGTACGTATAGTGTTGGCGCAGATATTTTCTGATGGTTTCTCCGGAACCTTTCGTCTAGCCCTGCCCTCGAAATGTGAGAACGCTGCTCTCGCGCGAGAAATATCTGGAGGATAGGTACAATGGTGTTTCTGGTTGCAGCGACTCAGTAGAATCAGGGCAGTTGCTACTGCTCCGGACTGGCCGATTGACTGGCAATCCCTCAACATCCAGCCAGTCTTTTCATTCAATATGAAACTCGACACATGAACGCCTTCCCTTTCTCAGAAACAGATCCCATTGTCTACGCCGGACCGCCGCCGAAATCGTCCGATGTCGTCATCATCGGCGGCGGCATAATTGGTATAACAACTGCCATTTACCTTGCTCAGCACAATGTGGCGGTGACCGTGCTGGAAAAGGGTCGCGTCGCAGCCGAGCAGTCCTCGCGCAACTGGGGCTGGATTCGAAAGCAGGGCAGGGATGAGGACGAACTGCCCATCATGATTGAGGCGGCCCGGCTATGGCCACAACTAGTGCAGGAATGTGGAGAGGATATCGGGCTTCGGCAAACCGGCGTGACCTATCTGGCCAGCTCTGACAAGGAAATGGCCGAGTTCGACGCGTTCATCAAGATCGCTGCTGCACACGGCATGGATACCCGGATGCTTGGTGCAGGCGATATCTCTGAGCTGATAAAAGGTATGTCGGGCACGTTCAAGGGCGCGATGGTCACGCCTTCGGATATGCGGGCTGAACCTTCGTTGGCTGTTCCGGCCTTGGCCAGACTGGCCCGCCGCAAGGGAGTGACAATTATCGAGAATTGCGCGGCCAGGGCGCTTGAGATGGCTGCGGGCAGCATCGCCGGGGTGTGGAGCGAGCAAGGCTATATCGCGACGTCATCCGCCCTTCTGGCCGGGGGCGCATGGTCGTCGCTCTTTTTGAAAAAACACGGCATTACGATTCCTCAACTGTCGGTCAAGGCAACGGTTGTGGCAACGCAGCCGATGCCGGAGTTCCATGCCGGCGCTGCAGTGGAAAAATACCTTGCCTTTCGACGCAGGCTGGACGGTGGCTATACGCTGGCACCCGCAGGCAGCCACCGGCTCTATCTTGGACCGGATAGTTTGCGGCATGCTGCGAAATATTTACCTGCCTTGAAAGCTGACCCGTTAGGAACCCGTTATGCACTATGGGCGCCCGCAGGGTATCCAGATGGCTGGACGACTCGCCGCGACTGGACGCCCGAGACGCCCAGCCCTTTTGAAAGCATGCGCGTGCTCAATCCAGCTGCCGATGCGTCGGACCTCCGTTCAATCGAGCGAGGATTCAAGCGGCTTTTTCCTCAGATGGAGAGGGTTCGTTTCCAAAAGAGCTGGGCCGGGATGATTGATCTTATGCCCGATACCGTTCCCATTGTTGATTCGGTGCCTACACATCCCGGTCTTGTTGTTGCGACAGGGATGAGTGGTCATGGCTTCGGCATCGGGCCGGGCATGGGCCGCATTATTTCAGATATGATCCAGGGTAACGAGGTTGGGCATAATCTGCATCGCTTCCGGTTCTCCCGATTTACCGATGGGAGCCCGATTCGGCTGGGCACGTCACTTTAGTATCTGCTGGAGAAGTAAACATAAACAAACTATGTAGATGTTCAAATTGTGGACCCAGCGTCTGATTCGTCGGAATCACGACCCAGTTGAGCGTAATTTAAGGGGAGTACAGTCGTAGACTTCATTTTTTCCATTGCAAACGAAGAGGTCACGTCAAAAATTTCGATCGTCCTTGTCAGGCGTTGGTAAACTGCATCGTATGTTGCTATATCAGGAACGACAATTTTTAGTAAATAGTCTACGGTGCCATTCATGCGGTAAAAGTCTACAATTTCGGGTATAGCCTGTACTACAGCGCTGAATTTTTCATACCATTCACGATTGTGTTTATTGGTTTTGATGAAAACGAAAACGGTAACGTTCAAATTGAGCAAGTTTGGATTAAGCAGCGCCACTTTACCCATAATATGGCCGCTGGCCTCCAGCCTTTGGATTCTTCGCCAGCAAGGGGTTTGTGAAAGATTCACCCGATCCGCGATTTCGTTAATTGATACTGTTGAATCCTTTTGCAGAATGTCCAAAATAAGCAGATCAGTTTTGTCCAAGATTTTTCCTATTTCGTTTGTCACCAGTCACGGCAATTTAATTATTCTAACCGACCGCGCTGTCATTCTTCGGACATCAAATAATTGACATGTGTACTGATCCGTTCACTATCAACGCCATATATATGCAGCGAGACGGCAACTTCAGCGCTCTGATTGACCAATTGATGAATATCGGCAAGCCCTGCCGGCGCCGAAACAACATCTCCCACATGACGATCGCTTTGGCCGCACTGTTTTGCGCGTCGCGTTGCGGCGTTCCATTTATAGTGGCGCTCTTTCAGTTGACCTTGTAAAACCTTGTAGGTGCACCAGGTTCTATGGCCATGCACCGGGCTCTGCTGTCCGGGGTGCCAAACCAACAGCATGGCTGAATATCTGCCCAGTTCGTCTGCATAAACCAGATGACGCGAGTATGTGCGGGAAGGCGAGATCAGTGCACTTGCTGGTAACAAAGGCAAAAGCTGTTCCGCTTCGTCTAATAAGAGGGAAATACCATTTAAAAGCCGTTTCTGATTGACCTGCATTACGCCGTCAATATCGACAGACATTCTGTTCAATATGGTTTGAGCGTGAAGAGAGTTAAGCATTTTCGTCCTACATTTATTTTGCCAATGCTATAAATTATAGGAGTATATAACTAGAATTAATTTGCTTATATTTAATGATAATAAGCAATTATTAGAAATATTTTTCTAAAACAGGAGTGCTGGTAACTCGTCTATGAGGATGCTTTGAGGTTGCGGCTACGGAAAAACGGCGCAAAAAAAAGAGTATAAAAAGATGGCAATTGAAATGACAACGAAACCCGCTGTCGCCGCCATTTTGCAGGAAGTGCTGCAGCAGGATGAGGTGGGACTGGCGGCGTTTCTGGAATTGGCACAACAGTATATGGGTCAGTAGCCAGGTTGATTCCCCGCGATTACGTCGCGTCGCCGTCTTCGTATTGAACCAGGATATGCCATTCGGCATGGACCGATGGTCGCGATGCATTCTCTGCATTTACCGTGACTACCCAGGTACAGCGGGCATGCGCAAGCTTTGTTTCGGTCACCTGCGTCAGGGCAAAACTGGCCGATACCCGGGATCCGGCCACAACCGGTGCGGTGAAGCGAATCTTGTCGAAACCGTAATTCAATGCCATCACGGCGCCGGGAAAGGCGATGCAGCTTGTCTGCCAGTAGGTCAGCAGCGACAGTACGAGAAATCCATGTGCAATGGTGTTCTGGTACGGTGAATGCGCCATCGCCCGCGCCGGATCTACATGAATCCATTGGTGATCATGCGTCACCTGCGCAAATCGATTAATCATCTCCTGATCAATGGAAAGCGGTGCTGATGTGATGGCCGGCTGTCCGACAAAGCGGTTAAGTGCGGCAACGCAATCGAATTCCTGTATGGTGCTGGCACGGGCGGGGGCGGTAGTCATGGCAAGAGTACAGGTAAGCAGAGCGCCGTGAGTGTGCTGCGCAGGTTTTGGTGGGCAGTCAGGCTCTCTGCGGGGGTGGGCGGGTGACGTGTCTTTTCTTGTATATGGGCAGAGCCTGACTACGCCGTGCGCGTCGTTGGCCCGCGCGTTTGATGGTATGCCTGCGCCTTGGCGGTTTCGTGGCGTAACTGGTCGAATCCGGTGGCAGGCACCATTTCGTTCTGACGGTCGGCAATGTCGTCAAGCCGATCCAGTACCACCTCGGCCGAGCGTTCGCTCTCGTTCAGATATATGCCCTGTGTCATAGTGATATTTGCCTGTTCAACGCTGCCAGCGCCGGCCATCAGAATGGTGCGGTTGGGGGCATTCTCTGCGACAAGCGCAACCAGGGCGGGGCTGACCGATGCCGGGGACAGCATGTCCAGGGTTTGCTGCTCCAGCAGTCCCTCCGTCATGGCAGTGGCTGCCGTCGGGGCAAGGCAATTCACATGCACACCATTGCGTTCGCCTTCCTGCGCCAGTGTCTGCATCAGGCCGACCAGCGCCATTTTGGCCGCACCGTAGTTGGCCTGCCCGAAATTACCGTAAAGTCCCGAAGAAGAAGTCGTCATCACGATACGGCCATAGTTCTGATCGCGCATCCTGTTCCACACGGCATGGGTGCAATGTACCGATCCCATCAGATGTACGTCCAGCACCAGCCGGAAATCCTCCAGGGTCATCTTGGCAAAGCTTTTGTCACGCAGGATACCGGCATTGTTAACCAGAATATCGACACGACCCCACTGTGCAACTGCCTGTTCGACCATCGCGCCAACCTGGTCGGGATCAGTAACATCCGCAGCATGGGCGATGGCCTCTCCACCAGCCTCTGCGATGGCCTGGACAACGGCCTGCGCATCCGACCCCGGCTGGTCGGCGCCCATATCGTTAACCAGGACCCGGGCGCCGTGGCGGGCAAGTTCAAGCGCGTGTGAGCGGCCAAGACCGCGGCCTGCGCCGGTCACGATAGCTATGCGGTTGTGTAGAAGTGGTGTCATGGGGTCTCCGTGTTATACAAATGTTCAGGGGGTCATGGATGCAGTCATTTCTGCATCGGTCCGGATGACCCCGGCGCGTTCAAGCTGCGCGATGGTGTCCTCGCTCAGGCCCGCTCGCGCCAATATCGAATGGGTATTCTGGCCCAGGCTCGGGGCACCGTCAACCGTGGGCTGTCCATCCTGGTCGAAAACAAAGCCTATGCCACGGGTGCGCACCTGGGTGTTGCCCTGGTGGAACCGATGGTCTGGAAGGTCGACGCAGCCGGTGGTCTCGGCTTCGTGCAGGAACTCTTCGAGCTTTCTGACTTTGGCTGCGGGGACTCCGGCGTCGCTTAGCTGCACTTCCAGTTGTATCGCGCTGCGGGTGGCGAAAGCCGCTTGCAGACGTGTCGTCACATAATGGGTGTCATTGGGCACGACAAATCCGCTGGGGTCGTTGAAGGCGACAAGGTCAAGCGCGCGCGCATCTTCACACAAATCTTCAACGCCGATCACAGCAGTCAGTTTGCGAAATTGTGCGGGGGTATTGGCGGCAACGGCCAGCCAGCCGTCCGAGCAGCAATACGTATCGGCTGCCGGGCTGCCGGTATAGCCGCGGTTGCCTACACGTCGAGTAGGCGTGCCGTCGCTCAAATAGGCGCAGGTGTTGGGGTACATGAGCATCAGCGAGGCCTGGACCATTGATGCATCGATGTACTGGCCCAGGCCTTCGCGTGTTCGGCGATGCAGCGACGAGACAATAGACAGGGCAGCCAGTACACCCACGGCCACGTCAATAACGGGAAAGCCCACCTTGATGGGGGACGCATCTTCCCCTTCGCCGGACATCATCATCATGCCGGTCAGGGCCTGAACGACGTGGTCATAAGCGCCACGCTGCGACCAGGCCCCCTGTTGTCCGAAACCCGAGATGGAGCAGTACACAATGTCCGGCCTGACTTGCCTGATACTGGCATAGTCCAGGCCATACCGGGCGACAACGCCGGGACGGAAGTTTTCTATGAAGACGTCGGCGGATGCGGCCAGTGTGCGCAGCAGGTCGGCGCCTTGTTGTGTCCGAATGTCCAGCGCCAGGGACTGCTTGCCTGCATTGATGGCGGCAAAACCGGTGGGGGTGTCGGTATCTGTTGCGTCTTTCATTGAGCGCAGCACTTCACCGGCCAGCGGTGGTTCTACCTTGATCACCTCTGCGCCCAGTTGCGCCAGATAGAATGAAGCAAGGGGCCCGGCGATGACATGCGACAGATCCAGTACACGGACGCCTTCTAGCGGTTTGGACATGTAGGACTCCGGTCAGCCGACAGTAATGCCGGCAAGTTTGATGATATTGACCCATTTCTGATATTCGCTGCGCACAAACGCGGCATCGGCTTGCGGGCTGGCGCTATGGACCACGTTAATCCCGCCTGCTGCAAACTGGCGCTTAACGGACTCATCGGCCAGCGCCTTCGTGGTCGCGCTGTAAAGTGTATCGACCGCTAGCTTTGGGGCGTTTTTGGGCAACCAGAAATCAAACCAAAATTCCTGCACCGCCAAATCACTGTGCAAGACCTCCTGCAGCGTGGGAACACCAGGCAGCTCGGCCAATGGCTCCCTACTGGTCACAGCCAGCGCACGCAGCTTGCCGCCCTTGGTCTGCGGAATGGCCGTGCCAGCGATGGTGAAGGCAAATTCCGTATCGCCTCGCAGCAGCGACAGCGGAATTTCCACTGAGCCTTTGAATGGCACATGCGTGGCCTTTGCCTTGAGCAAAGACACGAAGGTCGCACCGCCAAGATGCGCTGCCGAGCCCACGCCGCCGGAGCCGTAATTCATTTTCCCGGGATTGGCCGTCAACGCGGCAATCAGGTCCTGCACGGTATGGTACGGGGAACTGGCTGCCACGACCAGCACGCTGGGGGATGTGCCCATAATGGTGACCGGAATGAAATCATTGACAGGATCAAAATTAAGCTTGGGCTGCAATATCTTCTGAATCAAGTGCGAATTGGAACCCATCAGCGCGGTGTAGCCGTCGGCGGGCGCATGGGCAACATACTGGGCGGCCAGTACACCGCCCGCACCCACCTTGTTTTCGACCACGACGGGTTGCCCCAGAGCAGCGCCCAGTGCAGGGCCAAACTGTCTCATCATGATGTCCGGTCCGCCTCCGGCCGGGTAAGGAACAACCACACGTACTGCTCTTGAAGGATAGGTGTCCGCGGCGTGCGATGCTGCGGTCTTGACCAACAGGCCTGCGCCCAGGGCGCCAAGGCAAAATTTGCGGCGATGCATGGTTGTCTCCTTATAATGCACCAAGAGTAGACGATCGCAGTGAATAGAAAAAGTGATATATTTTCATATAGCGATAACTTTAAGTTTGATATCTTTGGACAAAAATATTGATCGAACCTGACTATCTGGTCGCCAAGTTGCGCTTTCGGCACCTGCGTCTGCTTACCGAAGTGCACAACCGAGGCAGTCTGCGGGCTGCAGCGCAGGCGCTTAGTCTGACGCAACCTGCATTGAGCAAGGCGTTGACGGAAATCGAGAGCGCCTTTGGCTTTACCCTGTTCTCACGCACTGCGCGTGGATTAACGCCAACTGCACAAGGCGAAGTGGTGCTGCGCGGTGCCACGATGCTTTTGCATGAGCTTTCCCATCTTCGTGCAGAGGCCATCTCGGCCGATCGCTTTGCTACCAAAATCCGTATCGGAGCACCGCCATACGTGGCGCAAACCTATCTGCCTGGCGTGATGGCCAAGCTGGTGCAAGGTGACGTACCCGTACGGGTGCAATTGCTTGAAGAAAGAGTGCCAGCCCTGATCAGTGCGCTTGAGCGAGGAGAACTGGAT
>JBOIGK010000623.1:0-8463 GCA_050742695.1 Advenella sp.
GTGTTTCAGCTTCAAGCTGCTTCTCAATCGCAGCAATCTTTCTTTTTTGCTGTTGCACCTGAGGGGCGCCGTTATTGAGCGCAGCATTCAATGCGCTAAGCTTTGCTTTCTCTGTAGCCAGCTCTGATTCCATTGTCGCAATCATAGTAGAACGCGACTCTGCTGTTGCTTCGGCATCCAGCAAACTATTTTCTGCCTGAAAACGTAAAAGCTCGCTGCGTTTCACTTCATAGTTCATGCGCGCTGTGCCCAGCTCTTTCTCAACAAAAGCCAGTTGATCCTGAGTCATTCGATGTGAAAGTTCATTTACAAACTTTTCACTCTCACGCAGAATCACATCCAGCACCTTCTGGGCATATTCCGGAGCAAATGCCTGTATCTCAAGCTGTAGAAGTCCGGTTTCATCATCAAAATGTGCCTGCACCATCTTTTGGTAGAAAGCCAACATATCTTCGCTTGAAGCGGCGTTGCTGAGCCAATACAGTGGGTCACGATAGATTGAAGTGTAATGATCTGTCCAGTTAAGCTCTTTTTTCAAGATATTGAGCATATCCGCTGAAGTGATAAATTGCCTCAAATATAACGTCTCCTCCCGGGAGGTAGGATTCACTGCACCTAACAGCAGAGCTAGTCCTGGGGCTTCTGCTGCAGGATTAGCGTTGTCTGTCTGTCTTACAGCAATTTCAGCGACACTGACATACCGGTCTGTTGCGAAAATAGCATAATAGACTATCGCTATTACAAACGGGATGAGTACGATGCCGATAAAAAGGAGTCGGTTTTTAGAGGACGAGTTTGCCATTCAGTGAACACCAATAATTTGACTTTGTGCTGGATTTTAAGACGAAAACATATTACAAATGTGAAAACACCTTATTTTTATTGCATTTACATGCGTAATGTAAACTGATTTGTAAGATTATGTCGGAAATAGGACACGAAGTAATACGAGGCTGACAAACATGTATCTAAATGTAAATTTATAATTGAGATTTCTGAGCAAGCAACCTTTTCGAAGAGCAGCCTCGTATAGTTTATTTCTCCATTAAGGTACACATTTGTGATTTTCATGCTGATTGGCCTATATTTCAGCTAACATATTAGCTTTTCAGGGTAGAGGCGAAATAGTCGTGATTCTTGATGGAATAAAAGCCTTCGAAAATAAAAATATCTTATTGCTGCAGGGGCCAGTAGGCCCTTTTTTTCGTCGTTTTGCCTCTGATTTGCGCAATTGTGGTGCAAAAGTCAACATCGTGAATTTCAATGGCGGGGACTGGTTTTTTAACCCAAAGACCTCCATCAGCTTTCGCAAACACCCAAGAGAATGGCGCGCTTTTTTTGAAAACCTGCTGAATGATTTGGATATAGATGTCGTATTTCTCTTCGGAGACTGCAGACCGATTCATATTGTTGCGCATCAGATTGCTTCGAAATATGGCGTACAGATTGGTGTTTTCGAAGAAGGTTATATACGCCCAAACTTCATTACACTTGAAAAAAACGGAGTAAATGATCACTCCAGTGCTGCGCGAGAAGCGCAATTTTATTACAGTCAGCAAAAAATTCGAACCCGACGGGAAAAACAGGTAGGGTATGCATTCCCGTATATGATGCTGTGGGCAGTGCTATATTACACTAGCAGTATCCTTCTCAAACCCTTCTTCTGGCATTATCGCCATCATCGCAGCCTGCATCTGAAAGAAGGTTATATCTGGCTGCGAAGCTTCACACGCAAGGCTTGGTACCATTTAGCCGAAAGGAACATGGAAAAGAAACTAACTACGAGTCTTTCCAAACAATACTTTCTGCTCCCGCTTCAGGTGTATAACGACGCCCAGATTCACACCCATTCCGATTTCGCGACCGTTGAAACCTACATCCGGTTTGTGGTGAAATCATTCTCCAAATACGCGCCAATGGGAACTCATTTAGTTATTAAACATCACCCGATGGATCGTGGTTACAACGATTACTCCAGCTGGCTTCAGCAACTTGAGTTTCTTTATGACTTGTCAGGCCGCGTGCATTATATTCATGACCAACATTTGCCTTCACTGCTAAGCCATGCTATTGGCACGGTTGTTGTCAACAGCACCGTTGGTCTGTCCGCACTATTGCATAAATCCCCGCTCAAAGTATGCGGCCGAGCTATGTACGATTTTAAGGGGCTTACTTACCAAGGTTCCCTGGATGAATTCTGGAGAGAAGCAGCAGATCAGATTGTTGACGAAAAACTGTTTAATTCCTTCAGGAACCATTTGATTGCCACCACTCAAATTAACGGTAATTTCTATAAGCGTATCCCTGGAGAAAGATCCATCGCGGGTCTAGCCTGGAAGGCACTTCAGGCAAAAACCTCAGCAGAACGACCGAATAAACTGTATACAGACAGCCAAATTGATGGCTGATCGTCCTCATTGATTGGCGTTGCGCAGGAAAGCCGCAGCCGATTTTGCATATTTATTCGTCTGGTTTTCGTGGCAGATCCAGTACTCAGGAAACGACAATTACGGTTGCGATATAATAAGGTCCGACTTCAAGACTACCCGCTACCACACATGCCCGTATCAACTTACACGCAGCCCCTTGCCACCCTATCTGAATGGCAGGAATATGTTGACGCTATCCAACGCGCTCCTCGAACCAGCCCAACGGTGCGTATCATTGAAGCTGGCGGGCTCCATCTTGATCTGACTGGGCAGGTTTACTCAGATGAAGTAGCTCTCCGTATCGAGAAATTGCTTGAGGTGCGCCAATTGAGTGCACGACGTGCTGCACTCATTGACGGACATCCCGTCAATACCACAGAAGAGCGTGCTGCCTGGCATACTCAGTTGCGCACGCCCCGGCCTACGGCAGAGGTCGCAGAAGAACGTAAACGCGCATTGGAATTTGTAAGACGTAGTGACAGCGGACGACGCTGGCGAAATATAGTACATATTGGTATTGGTGGCAGTGATTGGGGAGTCCGTCTGGTAGTAGGTGCGTTTGGATACGCGGGCATGTGGCGTAATATCCGTTTCGTCGCCAACATTGATGGTCACGCGGTGGAAGGCGGTCTGGCTGGTCTGGATCCCAGAGAGACGCTAGTCGTTGTCGCGAGCAAGTCGTTCAAGACTGCCGAAACACTGGAAAATGCCAAACGCGCTATAGAATGGATGCAAGCTGCAGGTATCCATAATCCGCTGAACCAGGTTATCGCAATTACGGCAAATCCAAAGGCTGCGTTGTCTTGGGGTTTGCAGGAAAATCAGATATTCCAATTTTGGGACTGGGTCGGGGGACGATTCTCCATTTGGTCTGCGGTCAGTGTCGCGGCCGGGCTGGCCGTTGGGTCTGACGTGGTGGCGGGGCTTCAAAGCGGAGCCAAAGCGATGGATGATCATTTTGTGAATGCCCCCATCAAAGACAACGCTCCGGTACAGCTTGCAATGGCCGGAGTCGCCAATCGAAGTATTTTGAACTACGGCTCACTCAATATTTCCGCATACGACTCCCGTCTGGCCAATTTAATCCCGTACATCCAGCAATTGGAGATGGAGTCACTCGGAAAATCAGTGGATCTGAACGGGGACCTTATCACCGTTCCAACCGGGCCCGCCGTATGGGGCATGCCCGGTACTGACGCACAGCACACCTTTTTTCAGTGGCTACATCAGGGTAGTGATGGTGCTCCAGTCGATTTCATTGCATGCCAGAACGAAGACCATACCTGGAAAGAGCACCATACTCAATTACTTGCTCATTGTCTTGCACAACGTGAAGCGCTTATGACGGGTAAAACCTACGAACAAGCGATCGCAGAGTGCATTAACACAGGATTATCAGAACCCAAAGCGCGCGAACTGGCAAAACACAAAATACACCCAGGTGGTCGGCCGTCGAATCTGATTATGATGCGCAGCCTTACACCGTTTGCGCTTGGTGCACTGCTGGCGCTGTATGAACACAAGGTTTTCGTTCAGGGATTAGTGTGGGGGTTGAATCCATTTGATCAATGGGGTGTTGAATACGGCAAAGTATTAACCAAAGATATCACAGCTGAACTAAACGGAGCTCCAACACGCGCGCCTCACGATGCCTCCACACAGTATTGGATCGACAGAATCAAGTCGGAATAATTATAGACATGACAGTTATCAAGTTGCGACCTCGCTTTTGAGGTGGCCAGCAGCCTGATATCATATCCGACTACTCCATAGTTGATTGACTGGAAACAGTCAAATCCACGGCTAATTCCCGAAACATGACAGATGAAAATTTCCCTCGCTTTCTCGCCCAAAAAATCGGGCTGGACAGGCAGAGAGTGGTTTACGGGCTGCAACTTGCCTTCAGTGCCTGGCTGGCGTTTGCCATTGCTTCTTTTCTGCATATTCCCAATCCGTTCTGGGCAGCCATGCCGGTATTCGTTGTCGCCCAGGCGACCGTGGGCTGGCGTTCGAACGCGGGCTGTATCGGGTCGTAGGCACGGCGCTGGGCGCATTGGCCGGGTTCTGCATGATTCATTTCATACAGGGCGCCCCCTACGCTGCGCTATTGATGCTAGCGCTGTGGGTGGCGGTATTTGGCGCCTTGACGCACCTGCTCTACGGAGTGCAATCATACGGGGCGCTGATGGCCGGGATCACGGCTGTGGTCGTGGTCATTCCGTGCATGTTCGCGCCCGAGAACTATATGCAACTGGCATTGGCCCGGGTGGAGTGTACGTTTATAGGGGTACTGATGATCACCGTCTCGTCCGCCTTGCTCACTCCCAATGCCGATCGTGATCGATTCTACCTTTCTGTGTGTGAAGTGGCGGCAAGTGCGTGCTATCTTCTGGGAACCACGCTTAACGGAACAACAAAAGACGGCGCCGCGCAGGAGGCCGAGATTCTGAACAAGATAAGCCGCCTGGAAGCCTCGGGCATTGCCACTATGGCCGGATCGCCCGCTGCGGCACAACACAAGCGGGTGATCAATGCCATGATCGTCTCTACGATTGGCTTGCTGGCCACATCGCGCCGGTTGCATACGCACAACCGTCCGGGTGGGCCCATAGCGCCGCAGTTGGGTGATGCGCTGCTGGCCGTTGCCGCTCTGACCAAAGAAGATGCCGATCAAATACTGAGCAAACAAGGTATAGATGAGGCGCTGGCCTTGGCGCAGGCCACGGACTCCGCCCTGGCGCAGCATTTGCAACGTCTGTTAAAAGGCGCCAAATGGCTGTTAACTTCAGATCAGGAATCGGCACGGTTTATGTTCAGACCGGATGGTCCCATGCTGGCGCCCGCAACAAACTGGGGGTTGGCGCGTCAGACCGGCCTGTTGTGTGGCCTGATCACACTTGTGTCGGCATCGCTTGCTTATGCAGGCGGTTCTTTTATTGGCGAGATGACGGCACTGGCGACGGCCATGTTCTCACTGGTGCTCGGCTCCATGGTCAAGCCGCAAATCGTCGCGCCTTTCCTGCTCAAGGGTATTATTGTGGGATCCATTATCGCGATTGGCTACCGACTCGCGATTTTTCCGCATATTCACAGCACCGGGCTGGTTGTGGCATCCATCCTGCCGTTCTTGCTAGTGGGTGGTATGGCGCGAGCCAGCACGATGTTCGGGTTTCCTGCACTGGATGCCACGATGGCGTTTTTGCTGGGCAGCCAGGCCATGTTGCCAGCGCGTGTGGTCACGCCAATGGATGTCGTGGCCGAGTCGGGTTCCATGATTGTGGCGGCATGTATTGTGGCCGGCGGCTTTATTTTGTTGCCCCGGCGCAGCGACCGGCACGTGCATGAGGCGACCCGTACCATCAACCGCGATTTGTTCAGACTGATCAATAACAGCGATAAACTGGGGACCGGGCAATGGATGGCGCGCTCGGTTCGCCAGACGCTGCGCCTGACTGCCCATCTGGCGCAATCGAGCCAGCGGCATAGCCTGGCGCCGGCGCATCTTATTTCTGCACTGAATTTCGGGCACAGTATTGCGCAATTGCACAGCTTGCACGACAGTTGGACGCCGCAGACCCGTGCAATCCTGCAGGATCTGAACGCACAGTTAAATACCTTTACCGACGAACCCAGTACGCTGGCCGCCACCCTTATGCAATACGCCAGGGATGTTCAGCAACCTGACGTAGCCGCCGCGCTGTGGTCAGCGTCCGAGGCGCTGGTCGCCGGACGGGACTTTTTCGCTTACCGCCCGGGCATCAGCCGTCATCACGACTGAACGATTAGAACGAACCGAACATGGTTCCCAGCGTGATCACCGTAGCCACAGCAATCAGCGGGATCACAATAGTCACGGCTGCAATATTCAGATAGGACTGGCGATGAGTCAAGCCGCAGATGGCCAGTAGCGTGATAATCGCGCCGCAATGCGGCAGCGTATCAAACCCGCCGGCCGACATCACTGCCACGCGATGCAGCAGTTCGGGGCTGATATTGTTTTCCTGGGCCAGGCGCAGGTAATCGGCTCCCAGTGTTTGCAGAGCGATGCTCAGGCCGCCCGATGAGGAACCGGTAATGCCAGCCAGCGAGGTCATGGCAATACTCTCTGAAATAAGCGGATTGCCGGGAGCAACACCCAATACGAATTCCTTGATAATGGCAAAGCCGGCCAGGCTGGCGATCACGGCGCCATAACCCACTTCGGAGGCGGTATTGAAGATCGGCAGCATGGAGCCGTATGCCCCCTTGTTGATGGTGCCCTGCAGATCTGTCCAGTGGCGCAGCCGGGTAATAATCAGCCACAGGCATGCAATCACAAGTGAAATTATGATGGCCCACAGGCCCAGCGCGCCTTTCACATTCAGTGCTGGAAATTTTTCCTTAAGGAAGGCCAGGTCCATGCCCTCGAAGATGCCATAGGTGAACAGGGCATTGATGCCGATCACCAGGATCAGCGGGATGATGCTGCCTACAAATGAAATATTATGGTCGGTGCTGATCACCTCGTTGGCTACGCCATCGTTGTGCTCGCCGTAACCTTCACCGGCGGCTTTCGCCTTGCGGGCACGACTCATGAGCCACAGCATGCCCAGGCCAAACATGATCAGTCCACCGATAATCCCCAGGCCAGGTGCAGCAAACGCGTTGGTGCCGTAATAGGGAATGGGAATGGTGTTCTGGATGGCCGGCGTGCCGGGCAGCGCCGTCATGGTAAAGGTAAAGGCGCCAAGGGCGATGGCAGCGGGCACCAGGCGCTTCGGGATATCTGCCATGTAGAACATGACTTTTGAAATGGGATAGATGGCAAATGCAACCACGAACAGCGAGACGCCACCGTAAGTCAGAATGCCGCAAGCCAACACTACGGTAAGAATGGCGTGGCGGGGACCAAGCACGCGCATAATCCAGTTGGCAATAGATGCAGCCGCGCCCGAGTCGGCCATCAGCTGGCCAAACAGGGCACCCAGCAGAAAGACCGGAAAGAACTGCAGCAGGTATTTACCCAGCGCAGGCATGAAAGTTTCAGTATAAATCGGCAGAAGCTGGGCAACGTCGCCAGAGAGTAGAACGGCCAGCGCGGCCATGAGCGGCGCCAGGATCAGAACGGAATATCCCCGATACGCCAAATACATCAGCAGAACCAGAGATACCACAATAGATATCATGCTTAACAAAATAATCCCCTTGATAACAGGATAAAGCGACAGCTTTTTAGAAATGGGAAAAAAGGCCAGCAGGTGCTGTTTCCCAGTACCGGGCAAGCCATAACTAGTTGATTTTTCCAGCTTATTGGAATATTGGCTGCCATTATAGGGATTTAATGTTGCAGGACCAGGCAAGGGTTAACTATATTAGTATTATCCCTAGGTTGATATGTGATGAATGCCGCGGTCAGGCGTTCAGATTGCCAACCGCGGGGGGATTTCATTAACAGTGCGTAAGTGCTGAATATGACTATTAATGGAACAATCGACTGAACAGACCGAAGAACAGGCCGAGCATAGCGACAACCCGGATCAACCTTTCCGGAAAAAGCCACGCCACTTGAATACAGGCGATTGACGCCTCACAAAGGCGAGCCCGTGCGTTTCTTGCAAAGACAGTTTCATGTTCGTCCGCTACTGGCGTACGCACTCAAACGAAGCGGCGCGGTTCACATCACCACTGCCCGTGTATCTTGGCCAGGCCGGATATTCACAAAGCGGCCGGGTTCTGCCGGGTACGCCAGCAGTATCTGCCACCACTTGAGGCCCGGGTTCCACGCCCTTCTCTACCCAGTTCTCCAGCGCGCCCAGGGAATCCCAACTGGCATTAAATACCGTGCTAACCGCATGGCCATAGCCGGGAATTTCGTAGTACCGAAGAAACTGATCGGCTTTCTGTTTACCCATGGTTGCCCGCACCCGCCGTACATAATCTTCGGTCGCCCGTGTTGGGACCAGGCCGTCGGCAACCCCATGGGCAATAAGCAGTTTGCCGCCATGACGAGCAAAGGCAGACAGGTCTGTCTGGTTAATATCCTGCAACCGGGTGA
>JBOIGK010000624.1:0-6353 GCA_050742695.1 Advenella sp.
GGTATTATCTGATTGTGTTGCTGGGGCGCTATGGCTGGCTGGGCCGTTATCTGGATCAATGGTTTGGCATACAATTGATTTTCACCTGGCAGGGCGCCGTCGTGGCGGCCGCCGTGGTGTCGTTTCCGCTGGTGTTCAAGCCGGCTCGGGCCGCATTCGAAGGCATTGACAGAAATTACGAAGATGCCGCCCGCGTGCTTGGCCTGTCCGAGTTTGCGCTGTTTCTCAGAGTGACGCTGCCATTGGCCTGGCGCGGTATTCTTGCCGGCCTGCTGTTGGCATTTGCGAGGGCGCTGGGAGAATTCGGCGCGACCCTTATGATTGCCGGCAATATCCCGGGCAAGACGCAGACGCTTTCCATCGCGGTGTACGCGGCAGTGCAGTCCGGGGCGGAAGCGCAGGCCAATTTTATTGTGGTGGTTATTTCCATTGTGTGTATCATCATCCTGTTTTCTGCTCGCTATCTGGCGCCACGCCGATTGGAGTTGCAATGACGATGACATATCGAATCGACCCGCGCCGCGCAACCAATGCAGATTTTTGGCAGGAATGTATTCATGATGTCTTTTCAGCTTGATGTATCCCTTCGTAAAAAACTGCAGCACCAGCATCATGGGTTTACGCTGGATGTGGCATTTTCCGCATCGACTCGTCGCATTGTGATACAGGGGCCCTCCGGTGCAGGTAAAAGCATGACCTTGCGCGCTTTGGCAGGACTGGTTGCACCCGATGCCGGTAAGGTCGTACTCAATCAAGAGGTTATATTCGATTCTGCATTCGGCATCAGCAAATCGTCGCGGGAGCGGCAGATATCTTACCTTTTCCAGGACTATGCACTGTTTCCTCATTTGACGGTGCGGCAAAACGTGGCCTTCAGCCTTACCCGCGGTTTGTTGAATCCGGCGCGCAATGCCTGGCGCGAAGAAACGGATTATTGGCTGGATAAGATGCATATGCAAGCCTATGCCGATCGCTATCCCGACCAGCTTTCCGGCGGACAAAAGCAAAGGGTCGCGTTGGCGAGGGCGCTGGCCAGCCGTCCACGCCTGCTGTTGCTTGACGAACCTTTCGCCGCGCTGGACACCAACTTGCGGCAGCATTTGCGTCAGGAAATCTGTCAGTTGCAATCGCAACTGCAATTTCCACTCATCCTGGTTACTCACGATCCAAAGGACGTTGAGGTCTTTGGCGATCTCGTACTACATGTACATAATGGCAGTATTCGTGAGAGGGAGGCCATATGAGCAAGCAGGGTGCCGATTCAATAGAGCGCGTAGCTACCTCGCGAGCGACAAGGACCCAGGCAGCAGGCTCCACAAGCCCGGCAGGTCGGCGCGGCGCTGCCGGCACACCGGGTGGTTCCGGCCCTCGGCTTAATGTGCGTACGGCAATTGGCTTTGGTCTTGAACAGCACGACCTTGCAGATGAACGGGATCTGCAATTGCTGGGCCACGTCAAGCAGCTGGGTTCCATTACTGCCGCGGCCAGAGCTGCCGGAGTCACTTATAAAACGGCATGGGACAGGCTGCGCAATCTGCAGACTCGTCTTGGTCAGGCCGTTGTGATTGCAGCCAAGGGTGGGCGCGGCGGTGGACGCACACTGCTGAGTGAAACAGGGCAGGCGCTGCTTCAGTATTATGAGCAACTGCGCAGGCAACAGGACCACGCCGTTGAGCCCGACATCGAACTCGATGCTGTGGGTGGCCTGGCAGTACGCCCCTTGCCCTTGCGCAAAACCAGTGCACGCAACCATTTGCAGGGAGTGGTCGCGACCATTGAGCGCGATGGCATGCGCGACGCAATCAGCGTCAGGCTGCACGACTCGCTGCACGTGAGCGTCAATATTACGCATGCCAGCACGCAGGCGCTCGGTCTGAAAAAGGGTGTGGCCGTCTATCTGCTGATCAAAGCGCCGGCAATCCGGTTCGCTCGGCAGCACCACATGCAGCAGAATGTATTTTGCGGGCTTATCCGCAGTACCCGGCGCATGCACGATCAGCAGGAGCTCGAGGTGCAGATTGCGCCCGACGTTCACCTGATTACCGTTGCCGGGCAGGACCAGTCACAGCCCTGGCGCAAGGGAGACCGGATCTGGGTTCATATCGATCCCGATACGGTGATTCTGGGCGTCGATTGAAAGGGTGCGTACAGCACCTGCATGCTTATTTGTCTGGCACGGATGAGCCGGACGATATTGTCGCCAGATATAAAAATGTCAGGCCGCGCCGATGGCAAAGAAAAAAGATTATTTCGACAATTGCCGCATGGCCGCTTCGATACCGGTCATGGTGACCGGATACATGTGGGTCTGCATGATATTGCGAATGACATCAATTGACTGCCGATACTGCCAGTAGGCTTGTGGTTCGGGATTGAGCCAGATGGCCTTGGGCCAGGCGTCCAGGATGCGGGCCAGCCAGACGGCGCCAGCCTCCTTGTTGTAGTGTTCCACCGAACCACCGGGGTGGATAATCTCGTATGGACTCATGGTGGCGTCGCCCACGAAAATAACGCGCCAGTTGGCATTGTAGGTTCGCAGCAACTCCCAGGTGTCAGTGTATACACGGCGCCCGCCCGCGTCATAGCGCCAGAAACGCTCATAGGGGCAGTTGTGAAAGTACCAGACTTCCAGGTTGCGGAACTCTGTACGCGAGGCTGAAAACAATTCCTCGACGCGCGCGATGTGATCATCCATGCTGCCACCCACATCCAGAAGCATCAGCACATTGACCGCATTGTGCCGCTCCGGCACCATTTTGACATCAAGAAAACCGGCGTTGCGCGCCGTGCTACGAATGGTGTCGTCCAGATCGAGTTCTTCTGCAGCGCCTTCCCGGGCAAAGCGGCGCAGGCGCCGCAGCGCTACCTTGAAATTGCGTGTGCCCAGTTCCTGTTGGTCGTCATATTCCCGAAAACGGCGTTCTTCCCACACCTTGACTGCGGTCCGGTTCCCCGCAGAAGGGCCGCCAACGCGGATACCTTCCGGATGATAGCCGCTATTGCCAAACGGTGATGTACCGCCGGTGCCCACCCATTTGCTGCCCCCGGCATGGCGCTCTTTCTGCTCGTTCAGGCGTTCCTTGAACATCTCCATGAGCTTGTCCCAGCCGTGCTTTTCAAGCGCCGCTTTCTCTTCGGGCGTCAGGTTTTTCTGCATCTGGCTGATCAGCCAGTCCAGCGGAATGTCGGGGCCGGCGGGCAGGGTGGCGGGCAGTTTTTTGACAAACAGGGCAAAGGCCTGGTCAAAGCGGTCAAAAAGCGTTTCGTCCTTGACCAGCGTCAGGCGCGCAAGATGATAGAAGTCATCCAGTGACGGCGGCATGACGCGCTCGCGCAGCACTTCTAGCAGGGTCAGGTATTCCTTGACCGAGACCGGAATCTTGTGATTTTTCAGGTGATAGAAAAAATCGATAAACATGGTATGTTTGTCACCCCAAAACCAGCACGCTTGATTAGCGCCGTGTCTGACGGGCCAGACCCGACAGGCGTTCCAGCAGGCTGATGTCCTGCTCGTTCTTGAGCAGCGCGCCGGCCATCACGGGAACCGAGGTTGCCGCGTGGGCATCAATGCGGGCTGCGTCGATATCTTCGGCCAGCAACAGGGCCAGCCAGTCCAGGAATTCGGACGTGGACGGTTTTTTCTTCAGGCCCGGCGCATCGCGCAGCATGAAGAAGTGATCCATCGCGGCGCGCAGAATATCGGTTTTGACTTCCGGGTAGTGCACCTTGACGATTGCGCGCAGGGTATCGCGATCGGGGAACTGGATGTAATGGAAAAAGCAGCGGCGTAAAAAGGCGTCGGGCAGTTCCTTTTCATTGTTGGAAGTGATAATGACCAGCGGACGATGTTTGGCACGAATAGTCTGGCCGGTTTCATACACATGAAATTCCATCTGGTCCAGTTCGCGCAGCAGGTCGTTGGGAAATTCGATATCGGCCTTGTCTATTTCATCGATCAGCACTACGGTAGGCACATCGGCTTCGAAGGCCTGCCATAGCACGCCTTTGCGAATGTAGTTGGCAATGTCGCGAACCCGTTCGTCACCCAGTTGCGAATCGCGCAGGCGCGAGACGGCATCGTATTCATACAGACCCTGATGTGCTTTGGTGGTGGATTTCACATGCCATTGCAGCAGTGGATAGCCCAGGGCGCCGGCCACTTCTTCGGCCAGCATGGTTTTGCCCGTACCTGGCTCGCCCTTGATCAACAGCGGCCGCTGCAGTGTAAGGGCGGCATTAACAGCCAGTTTAAGATCGTCAGTGGCAACGTAGCGTTCAGTGCCGCCAAAGCGGCCGGGATTCGATGGAGATTGGCTTGGTTTCATTTCAATTCTGCAACAAAATAGGGATGATTTGAGCATCTGATCCCCAATACTACCCTAATCTAGATCAATTATGTCGTACAATCTGAAGCTTTAAAGCTGATCCGACCCGCCGGCAGTCTCGCGGTACGTTCAATATCGACATTCGCTAACAAAAGAGCAAAATATGAAGTTATCCGCTTTCAAGCGCTCAGTTGCTGCGCTCGCCATTGTGGTTCCCTGTGCCTTCTTTAGTCAGGCATTTGCCCAGCAGGCCGCTGCTCCCAAAGGGGACATCGAAGCTGCCAAAGGTAAAATCTCCATGTGTATTGGTTGTCACGGCATTCCTGAATACCGCGCCAGCTTTCCCGAAGTCTATCGGGTTCCCATGATTTCGGGCCAGAATGCGGACTACATTGTTGCTGCATTGAAAGAATACAAATCCGGTGCCCGGACTTTCCCTTCTATGGTCGCGATCGCAAAAAGCCTGTCTGATCAGGATATGCTGGATATTGCAGCCTATTTCTCTCAAGTAAAATAATCCGGGAACTGATATGAAACGCGTCTCTATTTTATTGTCAGGTGCCGTATGCGCACTCGTTGGTATGGCATCTGCCCAGGCGGCAGATTTGGCTGCCGGCAAGGCCGCATTTGAGAAGAACGGTTGTGTGGCCTGTCACGGCGCCGCCGGCGACAAAACAATTGCACCGATGTACCCGATTCTGGCTGGCCAGCATGATGATTACCTGGTTCATGCCCTGACTGCATACCAGCGTGGTGTCAGCAATGCGCCTAATTCTGCCAATATTCGCAAGAATCCGATCATGGGCAACGAAATCAAGAAATTGGGTTCAGCCGATATCGTCAATATTGCAGCATGGCTTTCTGCTCAGAAAGGTCCGCTGACACACCACCGCAAATAGGCGGGCTTGCGGTTCATTACGATCGGAGTATTGCAGTTGTAGAGTATTGCAGTTGTATATAGGTGTCGTCATACATATGCATGCACGAGCGCCAGACAGAAAAAAACCGGAATATATGTTCCGGTTTTTTTCGTTCTGGCCAGGGCGGCAGGTACACAGGCAGATAGGCCTGGTGCGCTGGCCCCATCTTCCACCGTACAAAGTGTCCAATGCGCTAACCCAATGCACTCGACTTCTGCATGAAAGTAGCCGGTCTGGTTATTTTCTGCGTTATGTGCAAGAGGGATTTCTGAAGAGGAATGTGGCCTATCGGCCCCGCATCGGCAATATTAATGCCTGGTTGAATGCTGGCGCAGCAGCTCCAGGTAATGGTCAGTGTCTAGCGGTTTGCCCAGCCGCTGTGATTCCCAGATAACCTGGCCCAGGCACTCCATGATTTCGTGCATGGCGTGATGTTCATCGCTGCGGGCAGCCAATTGCTCATATATGCCGCGAATGCCTGGCGGATGGTCGATAGATACCTGCTCGTTGATGGCCAGATGCATGGACAAATGCAAAAACGGATTGACCTGTCCTTTTTCCACCGAGAACTCCTGCTGGGCGGCATCCGGGTTCTCCAGCGCAGTGTGGTACTCCGGGTGTTGCAAAATCCAGGTCAGTGCCATGGACTCCATGGGTGTTAGGATTTTATTCTGACGATGTTTGGTCCAGGTTTCCGTAAAAAACTGGCGAACCTGATCGCGGGATGGATTGAACATAAAAAAGGGCAATTAAAACCGGCGTCGTGCGATCGCGCGGGAGCATGACAAAAAAATACACGATGAAACAGATAGAAACAGATGGCGCACGCGTCCTGAATATTCGGGCCATTTATTAAGTGGCCCGTCAGTTCGGATTCGTCATACTTGCTGCCACTGACTGATGCCTCATCATAACACGGCCATTGCAGGGGTGGTCGCGTGACAGGGTCGGTTTTTTTATGCTATCTGATTGCCTCAGGCGCAAGGAGCTGCACGTGTTTACTCCCAATCTGTCGATTTTGCGTGGGCCCTGTATGCCACAATTTTTGCGGCATGAAACGCTGGCCGATATTTTTGAATCCACGGCGGCCACCTACCCAGACCATATC
>JBOIGK010000625.1:0-7567 GCA_050742695.1 Advenella sp.
GTACGACCTGTTGCAGACCCCAAATTGCGCAAGTAAGCAGCATCAGCCCGGTGGCCTTGCGATCAATTGCCTGGCGGTGTTCCATTTTTGTTCCTGTTCGAGATAAGCTCATTGTGAAACAGGATTATCTCATTGACGGATAATCGCCATATACTGTAAATATGACAATCGATATCGGGATTAAGTCATTTATTGGTATGAAGTCAATTTTCCTACGAGGGGTGACATGTTTTCTTCAGAATCTATTTGCCGCTTTGCAGATGCAATTTCGAGCTGTACAGGGATATGGCAGGCGTCGGCCTCGTGTCGGTATTGCCGTCAGCGCGCCATCGTTATTGGCCTTTCTGTCCGTTATGTCACTTTTGTATGATTACGCTTATGAAAAAACCCGGCTTTTCACCCAGCAACGCGACGCATTTGCGTCGACCTCCGTTTGAGACGACATTGCCGGCGCCGATCGTCTTTCGGGCGGTGAGCGTGCAGGCAGACACGGTGTATCCGCGCCATCTTCACAACTGGGGGGAGTTTGTATACTCCTTTAGCGGCATTATGGAGATCGAGCTGGCCCATCAGCATTATCTGGCGCCGCCCCAATATGGTCTTTGGCTGCCGCCCCGTACCGAGCATATCGCGTTCAATCGGCATGCGGGCATTCACTGCTCCCTGTATGTGGACGCAGCGCTGTGCCAGACGTTGCCCGGCGTCACCTGTGCCTTGACAGTGAGCCCATTTATGCGGGCGTTGCTCGATGAGCTGGGCAGGAAGCCGCCGGCTATAGTTGCTACGTTGCAGGAGCAACGCCTGTTACGGGTATTGGTGGATCAGCTGGAGCAGGCCGATTGTGCCGGGACCTACCTGCCCACTTCGGACGACCCTTTGCTCAAACCCGTGTTGCTGGCGCTGCAGGCCAATCCGGGCGATGCACGCACGATCGCCGAGTTTGCGGCGATCAGTCATACAACAGAAAGGACCCTGATGCGCCGTTGCCAGCGAGATCTGGGCATGTCATTTGTCGAGTGGCGGCAGCGGCTCAAGGTGCTGGCTTCGCTGGCACGGCTTGATCAGGGAGAAACCGTGGAAGCGATTGGCCTGGATCTGGGTTACAGCAGTGCGTCGGCATTTATCAGCATGTTTCGCCGCCTGATGGGAACCACGCCCGATGAATACCGCAAGGGCCGACGCACGCAGGGCGCAAGGCTGGCGGCAGGCCAGGGCAAGAGCGAAGACGCTGCGCAGGGGGCCAGTGCGCAACAGCATATATATCCAGCACATAAGTAAAGATCGACCGGAAGGCTGACAGAACCGGTGATGTCGGGTATAAAGCGGGATCAGATATTTATTATGTCATTCGGGGTATTTGATATTTACCTTGAGATTTGATTTTCAGAAAGGAGAAGAAATGAAGCTTGAGACATTGGCCATTCATGCGGGTTACACGCCGGAACCTACCACCAAGGCAGTCGCCGTACCCATTTATCAGACGTCCTCGTTTGCCTTTGATAATACGCAGCATGGCGCCGACCTGTTCGACCTGAAAGTTGCCGGCAATATCTACTCGCGTATCATGAATCCGACCAATGCCGTGCTGGAGGAGCGCGTTGCCGCCCTGGAGGGTGGGATCGCAGCGCTGGCAGTAGCCTCGGGAATGGCGGCCATCACCTATGCCATCCAGACCATTACCCAGGCTGGCGACAATATTGTATCGGTCAGCAAACTATATGGCGGTACTTATAACCTGTTTGCCCACGCATTTCCTCGCCAGGGGATCGAGGTGCGCATGGCTCCTCACAATGACATTGCGGCACTGGAGGCGTTGATCGACGACAAAACCAAAGCGGTGTTCTGCGAATCCATTGGCAACCCGGCAGGCAACCTGATTGATCTGCGCGCACTGGCAGACGCGGCACACCGGCACGGGGTACCGCTGATCGTGGACAACACCGTGGCAACGCCGGCGTTGTGCCGCCCCTTTGAACACGGCGCCGATATTGTGGTGCATTCGCTGACCAAATATATGGGCGGCCATGGTACGACCATTGCCGGGGCCGTGGTCGATTCCGGCAAATTCCCCTGGGCGGAGCATAAAGAGCGGTTTGCGGTACTGAATGAGCCAGACCCGGCCTACCATGGCGTGGTCTATACCGACGCATTTGCCGAAGCGGCCTTTATCGGGCGTTGCCGCGTTGGCCCGCTGCGCAACACTGGAGCAGCATTGGCGCCGCTGGCAGCCTTTCAGATTCTGCAGGGTATTGAAACGCTGGCGTTGCGCGTCGAGCGCCATTGTGAAAATGCGCTGAAGGTGGCACAGTTTCTGCAGAAGCACGAGCAAGTCAGCTGGGTGAAATATGCGGGTCTGCCCGATCATCCGGAACACGAACTGGCCCGCAAATATATGGGTGGTAAACCATCGGCCATTCTGTGCTTTGGCGTCAAAGGAGATGCCCAAGCCGGCGCGCGCTTTATTGATGCGCTGCAATTGATCACGCGCCTGGTAAATATTGGCGATGCCAAATCTCTGGCATGCCACCCGGCCACGACCACCCACCGCCAGCTCAACGAGCAGGAGCTGGAGAAGGCCGGAGTCAGCCAGGACATGGTCAGGCTTTCTATTGGCATTGAGCACATCGACGATATTGTCGCGGACCTGGAACAGGCATTGCAGCAAAGCAAGGGCTGATCGCTACATACTGAACTATTTGGCGCTCAAATTGAGATCGCTGATGGTTTTTGACCAGCGTATGTATTCATTCTTGATAAAGGCCTGGCATTCTGCGGCAGACATATGCATGATGTCAGCGCCTTGATAATGTAAGCTTTTGAGAACTTCCTCGTCTTTCAATGCGGTTCGCACGGCGTCGTCAAGCGCATTCAATACCGCCGACGGCGTGTGTTTGGGGGCAAGCAAAGCCTGCCAGGTGCCAGCGTCATAGCCCTTGAGCTCAATCACACTTTCGCTCAAAGTCGGGACCTGCGGCAGGGCGCCTGAACGTTTTTCCGATGTTACTGCCAGTGCTTTGATAGTGCCTTTTTCAATAAAGGGCAGGGCACTATTGAATGAGCCCGAATACATGAAGTTCACATTACCGGCGGCAAGATCGGTCAGTGCCGGGCCGTTTCCCTTGTACGGGACATGCTGAAATTGTTGTCCCAGTTTGCTGGCAATTTCCATGGCTACAAGGTGGTCGATCGCCCCGTTTCCAGAGGATCCCATAAAATATTTACCGGGATTGTCCTTGATCAGTTTGTAGAATTGATTCACGTTATCGGCAGGAACTTTATTGTTTACCAATAGAATCAAAGGGACTTTGGTAGTGCAGGAGGCAGCATCAAACGCTTTTTCCGGATTCAGGTCATCACGCTTGAAAAGCGGTGGCGCTGTGGTGACCGATGACGTTCCGTACATGATCGTGTAGCCATCGGGTTTGGCTCGGGCCAAATCCTGCGAACCGATATTGCCGCCGGCACCGGGCCGGTTTTCAATCACGAACGGCGTTTTTATGACACCGGCCACTTTTCGGAACAGGACACGTCCAATGGCATCGGTTGGGCCACCAGGCGAAAAGCCGATAATCACGCTTACAGGCTTATCCGGGTACGTGGATTCGGCAAAAGCCGTTGTTATGTTAAGGATAGTGGCCAGCGTAATTGCCATTACGGAAGGGATTGTTTTCATATTTGTCTCCAATATCAACGTTCGAATATATTTTTATGTGCTCATTCCTGCCATCTGGCAGGAAACGCTCCGGTGGGAGAGGGTGGCAGCGTCCATTTTGCCTGTGTATCGGAGAACTGGGCGACCGGCCCCAATTGTTCCAGCGGACCGTAGGGGGAGTCCCGGCGTTCCAGTTCCGGTCGCAGGGTTGTGGCAAAGTGCTGGCCACAAATAGCGGCGTCAGGTGGGGCAAGTAAACCCAAATCTTGAACCCACATTGATGTACGAGTGAGGGATATTTTGACGTGATAGCTGCCACCTTCACGGGCCCGGCGCAATAGTGCCATCATTACGCCTGTGGCACCCAGATAGCCGGTCAGATAATCATTGAGCAGATAGGTTGGCACCAGCCGAGGCCGGGTGGCATTGCCCTCAGTGGTGGCTATGCCACTGACAATCTGCCCCAGTTGCTCGAATCCGCCGCGTGTCGCCCAAGGCCCGCTGTCACCGTAAGCGCTCACTGACACATAAATAATCCCAGGACGGATGTTCGCTGCCTGCAATGCACCAAAACCCCGTGCTTCCAGGCTGCCGGGCCGCCAGGATTGGACCATGACATCTGTGTTGGCGATCAGCTCGCGCAACTGTGTGCAATCGGTATCTCGGTCCAGATCACAAAATGCTGAGCGCTTGCCAATATTGGTATCAATGGTTTGCCGGAAAGGGTCTTGACGCAACGGGGGATCCAGCCTGAGCACTTCTGCGCCGTGTTCCGCCAGTGTACGGGCAACCACGGGACCGGCGATTACGTGGCCCATATCGAGCACACGAAGCGTGTCAAGGGGACGTGCGCCTGCGCTAACGGGAACAGGTGCACTGTCACCGATTTTTTCAATTTGTATGACTGGCTGTGCCGCCAGGAGGCTGCCTTGCGGGTGCGAGCGCCACTCTTGCTGGTTTCTGGCATAAATGCCCGGTAGGCGCGCTGCAGCGAAGGCTTCTTCCAGGTCATGAGCCGTCCATTTTGCAATCGCTTCGGCCAGTCCGGATTCAGTATTGGGACAGTTCAGTAATTTGAGCACACCATCGCGCAGATGCGGGTATGAGCCGATGGGGAAAAACCAGCGTTGGTCCTGGGTACGATAAAAGTCGGCTTTCAGCTCGGTCAGCAGAGACAGGGCCGGCAGACCATAGCCACTCTGGGTCTGAAAATGCCCTGGGTTCAGTGAACTTGCCGCCTGCATCCAATCCAGGCCAATGGTTTGGGATCTACCTTTTGCCTGTTGCCACCATTGCTGCACGGTTACAGCATAGGCACCAATGGCAGATGCCGCGCTCACCGCCAGCTTGTGCCGCGAATCGAAGGCCGGCAGTGTGCCATGCAGAGAAAGGCACGAATCCGGCTGTTCACCTAGTGCTGGTTCTTGTGATAGCAAAGTTCGGATGGTGTGTCGCACATCGTTTTCGGCTTGTGTGTTTTGAGTCATTGTCATCCCTTCCATTGATTTATCGAAAAATTCTAGTGTCGTCAGACAGTTGTGTCTAATATATAATTAATGCCAATTGAGATAAATAATGTCTTTATGCTGAACAGCAAACTACTCAGGCAATTTATTGCCGTCGCTGAAGAGCTGCACTTTGGTCGCGCGGCGTTGCGCGTCAATATCGCGCAATCGCCGCTTAGCCAGGCCATTCAAAAGCTGGAGCAGCAGCTTGATGTACAGTTGTTCGAGCGAAATAAACGAAACGTCACTTTGACGGCGGCGGGGCGGGTGTTTCTTGATGAAGCGAGACAGTGGCTCAAATACGAGCGACTAGCTATCGAGCGAACGCAGCATGCACGGCATGGTACTATCGGCCATCTTTCAATGGGTTTTATTGGCAGCGTAGGTTACGGGTTCATGCCGGACCTGATTACCCGGTTTCGAAAACAATATCCGAATATCACGTTTCGTCTCGTTGAGACGACCACGTTAGATCAGTTGGAGCAACTGGGTAATCACAGTCTTGATGTTGGTCTGCTGCGAACACCGCTGGCGTCGCAAGCGCCGGGAGTAGCAACCCGGGTTTATGCACGCGATAGATTGATGGTGGCGTTATCGGTTAATCATCCGTTGAGCAAGAGAAAGCAGGTGTCTCTTAAAGAACTCGCTGCGGAATCATTTGTTGCATTTTCACGCGAACGGGTACCCGCAGCGCATGCGCAGTTGGTGGCCGCCTGCATGGAGGCGGGCTTTTATCCGAACATCGAACAGGAATGCGCACAGGTGGCAAGCATGGTCTGCATCATTGCGACGGGTCTGTCGGTTGCATTGGTGGCTGCAAATCTGACCGCGTTGATCCATCCAAGCGTGCGCTATATTCCTTTGTCCGACACCACACCATATTTGCACCAGGAAATCTCGGTGGCATGGCGGGAAAAGGACAATAACCCTGCACTGGCTTCACTGTTGAAGGTTACACGCATTTGAGCTGCTAAATGCTATGATTGCACCACCTACGGTACAGGAGTCCCTTCATGGATATCACAATTTATCACAATACCCGCTGCGGTACTTCACGCACGACGCTGGCGCTCATCCGCAATACAGGTGTCGAGCCCAATATCATAGAATACCTGCACAATCCGCCTTCCCGCCAAGAGCTGACGGCAATCATCGAGAAAGCCGGAATCAGCGTGCGCGACGCAGTGCGCCAGAAAGAAACGCTGTTCAAGGAACTCGGACTGGATAACCCGTCCGTGAGCGATGACCGACTGCTGGATGCCATGATTGAATACCCGATTCTGATCAATCGTCCCTTTGTGATCACACCTAAAGGCGCGCGTCTGTGCCGCCCGTCAGAGCTGGTGCTGGATATTTTGCCGCTGCCGCAAAAAGGCGCCGTCAATCGTGACGACGGCACACCGCTGATTGACGCATTGGGTCAGAAGGTCACGCAGGCCTGAACGGTCATAGGCAACACCACCCGTTTCATTGCATTTGATATCAAAGCGGCCTACGCGCCGCTTCACGTTGCTGCAGGACTCGCGCTGTGTTTGGCGCATTGATGACCTTGAATAAGGACCTGATATGGCACGCCCGATCTGGAATGGTACGCTTTCTTTTGGACTATTAAATATACCTGTGGCGCTGATGCCCGGGGAGCGACGTATTGATCTGCATTTTCGGATGTTGGACTCGCGTGACAAGGCGCCCGTAAGATACGAGCGGGTTAACGCGGACACGGGCGAGGAGGTGCCGTGGAAAGACATTGTTAAGGCGTTTGAATTTAGCAAAGGCAATTATGTGGTGCTCGAGCCCGACGATATTCGCGATGCGGCACCGCAAAGCAAAGAGTCGGTAGATGTAGAGGCCTTTATCGACGCCAGCGCTATCGGGCCGGCTTATTTCGAAAAACCCTATGTGCTGGTGCCGGGGAAAAAAGCGGAAAAAGGTTATGTGCTGTTGCGCGAAACGCTGCGCGATGCGGGCAAGATCGGGATAGCACGGGTGGTCATACGCACGCGCGAATATCTGTGTGCCGTCATGCCGCAAGGCGATGCACTCATGCTGATTCTGCTGCGATATCCGCAGGAACTGATCGATGTGCAAGACTACCGGATTCCGGAAGGCAAGTTGAGCGACTACCGGATTTCCAGCCAGGAAATGGACATGGCCAGTCAATTGATCGCGTCTATGGAGGCCGACTGGAAACCGGACCAATACAAGGATGAATTCCGACAGCGGCTTTCAGATGTGATCAAAAAACGGATGAAAGCCAACAAGGTGAGCCACCGTCCGGAGGACGAACTGGAAGATGCCGCGGTACCGGAGAATGCCGCTACCAACGTGGTCGATTTCATGTCGTTGCTCAAGCAAAGTCTGGCAACCAACAAACGGACGCCACCCAAAGCGAGCAAGTCCGGATCTGCAG
>JBOIGK010000626.1:0-4378 GCA_050742695.1 Advenella sp.
TCATGGCCGCTGGCTTTGAGCACGATGACATTGACGATGCGATCGGCTGGCTCTTCGGTCTGGCCGAATCCACAGAAAAATGCGTGGAACTGACCAGCATGTCAGACTCCAGCACACGCTTTTATACACCAGGCGAGCAACAACACCTGGGCGTGGCGGCACTCGGGTTCATGAGTTTCCTGGAGTATAGCGGGGCGGTCGCGCCACCGCTGCGCGAAATCATTATTGACCGCGCCATGGCAGCGCCGGAAGCCCCCCTGTCCTTGCAGCACATCAAAATTATCACGCTGATGGTGTTGTGGAGCCAGGAAGCGGAGATTGATCATCTGATTCTGGAAGAACTGGTTACCGACGACGAAGAAAAACTGTTTCATTGATCCAATGGTTCGGCGGCGTAGTTGCGCCATGTGTCGCATAAAGCAGGCATGAGGCAAGCACGCCGCCGTAACCTATGCGAATATAAGCACTTGTGCAGTCAAGGCAGTTGCTGCCCGTGTCTACTCTATCTACTTGCGCCCTGCTGATTTTGCCCAACCCGTCTTACACCACCTGCGCCCCCTATACGGGGCGTTTTGCGCCCAGCCCCAGCGGTCCCCTTCACGACGGGTCGCTTGTCGCGGCCATGGCCAGCTTTCTGGACGCTCGCGCGCATCATGGCCGCTGGCTGTTACGCATCGAAGATATCGATACACCGCGCGTGGTGCCGGGTGCAGACCGGATTATCCTGTCGCAATTACAACAACTGGGCATGCGCTGGGACGGCGACATTATCTGGCAGTCGCAGCGGCTGTCGCGCTATGCCGACATATTCGAGCAATTTGCCAAACAGGACTTGATTTACGGATGCGCCTGTACGCGTCAGGAAATCGCCAGCAACGCTGCGCAGGCCGGTCTGTTAGGGGAGGACGGGGAGCGCCCCTACGCCGGCACCTGTCGGGCCGGTATTGCCGCTGGCCGCTCGCCCCGTGCCTGGCGCGTAAAAATGCCCGACGCGACCTATTCCTTTACTGATCGCTGGGTAGGTGCACGCACCCAAAACGTTGCTCAGGCCGTCGGCGACATGATCGTCAAACGCGCCGATGGCCTGTTCGCCTATCAGCTCGTGGTCGTTGTGGACGATCACGATCAGCAGGTGACCGACATTGTACGAGGTCAGGATCTGCTTTCTTCTACAGCCAGGCAGCATCAACTGGCCCGCATGTTGGGTTTTGCACCACCGCGGATGATGCATGTTCCCCTGGTGCTGGACAGCGATGGCAGAAAGCTCTCGAAGCAGAATCACGCACAGGCCATTGATGTGCAGAACCCGATCAAGAGCCTGCAGCGAGCCTGGGCAGCGCTGGGTTTTGATGTACTGCCCGTAAATACGGTGAACGACTTCTGGGACGCAGCAGTGGCGGCATGGCGCCAGCGTTTTACCATACGCTCACGCCCCTTTTAACCGTTATTTTTGACTGTTATTTCCCGCCGCTATTTTAGCCATTCAATTTAGCCATTCAATTTAGCCATTCAATTTCGCCGTTATTTTGTGCCGGTTATGCAGTGGCCCATGCCGCCAGGTCGCACGCCCAAAATATGCGACGCGACGAATGCACCCGGAAGCGAACTGCCGCCGAGCCACTGCCGCGCCCTAGTTGAGTACTTATCTAACCTTATAGCCGATTCTGCTTTTCGTCCAGCAACCCGGTCAACAATGCCACCCCATCCTGACTGACACGAAATTCCCCATAGCTGGCACTAGCAAAGTGTTCTGCCTGCCCTTCCGGGAAAAAATAGGCGTCGGTCACAAACAGCACCCGCTCATCCAGCTGCCTGCGATAACGCACCACAACATTGCCGGGCTGCGCCGGCGGCGCCATTTGCCGCAGCGTGCGTGTAAAGTGATATACCCCTTGCGCATCGGGTTTCAGTTCGACATACCGGTGTGAGTAATCGGAAAACAGGTTCCCGTCATCACCCCCCTGTGACGCAAAATTTAATGTCATATAGTCGCCCTGCATCAGAGAGCGCGGATCCACCGGCCGCAACGCAACCACAAAACGCGTCCCGTCGCGGATGATAGCCTCTTTTTGCACGACGTCCACATTGGCCGCGGCCAGCACGGCAACCAGCCCGGCCACGATGCTCGCAAGCACCGGCACCCGTGGCCACCCCCGGCTAGCTCTGGCCTGGGAAGCAGACAGAGTGTCAGGCGCAGGCAAGCGCGGCCCGTCGCGCCCGGCGGGCGTATCGGCGATCGGATCCGGTGCGTCATTGTGATCGGCAGGCACCCCGCCAATATTAGCAACGGGACGCAGCCGGTACCACAGCAGCGCGATCACCAGTAGGACAGCGCCCTGAGCGATCAGAAAGTACGCTTTATCCAGCAAAAGAAAATGCAATTGAAAATAAAACTGTGCCAGAAAAACGATGATACTGATCACGCCGACAACCAGCATGCTGCGGTAATGCAGCTCGTAGCCCAACAGGCACAACAACAGCCCCAATTGTACCCCGGGCAAATCACCCCATAGTACACCCAACGCTAGCAGGACAAGCAGCACGACGGCCTGATCCGCCATGCAAACGCGTCGCCGTCTGGCAGACAGCCATGCAACACCCACAGGCAGCAGGGAAAACACCAGATTGCACAGGTAAACCATCGGGAACCGTGTGGGCAGAACCCATTTACTCAATACCATCGCCAGCATGTTCTGCCCCTCTGGCACACTCTGGTTGCCGCTGTAGGACAACGCCGACATATCAATAACATAGGCGCCAAGCGGGACGCACAGCAGCGCCCATGCGAGCGTTTTGTAGCGACGCAGCCAGGCCTGCGGCAACCCCATCAGAATCACAGTGGCCAGCACAATATAAACAGGTGCCAGTTCGCTCAAGAACGACAGCCATTCTGCATCATGGCCATAGCCGGACAGGCTGGCATCTGCACGATCGAACGCAAGCCCAGGACTGTACTGTGGCCATAAAATGGCAAAGAGCACCAGCGCTGCGACCGCACACTGAAACTGAAACCACGGAATTTGATACATATGGTACAGAATCAGCAGGCCGGCAATCAGACCCAATATCGGCAAAGCGCGTTCCGTATAGTCTATAGACGTTCCGCTGAAAACCTCGAATGCCAGCAACAGCAAACCGACCAGCATCAACGTCACACCGCTGACACGCCATTTACCGCCAGGAGCGAAGTATGCCAACACCCCGGCCGCCAGAGCCGCGCCTGCAGCCCCTGTCAGCGGTATCTCCAGGATTACAATAAGGGCCAGACCCAGCAAAAATATAAAGCCGAATGAAAAGAGGAACAACAACGGCGAACTTCGCGCCGGGGTAACTACAGTCTCAGCCTGAACTGTGTTTGCACTTGTAGCTGTATCTGTATCTGTGACCGCAGCAGGCACGCCTGCCAAACGGCCCGAAGGGGCCGGCTGGCCGGGTGCGTCAGACTGCGATTGATACACTTTCCTAAGCCAGGACACACAACCGAGCATCCCGCCAAGCGCCACCACAAAGGCCAGCGCCACACTCAGCTCGACCGACTCGGCGAACAGCCAACTTGCGATGAGCACGTAGCTACCCGCGTACAGGACCGTAAACACGGCCAGTTGCGAAAGAATGAAAAAATCGGGCCTGACACGGCGATAAAGATAGAACCCGCTTAAGACAACCGCGCCAACCAGCACTGCCTGCAGCAGCATGGCCTGATTGGACTCACCGTCAAATAGGGATTCCACAGACGCGGCCAGCGTACAAAACAAGGCAATCAATATGATAAGCACCAGCAGCCGGGGAACCACCCGATAAGGATCGCTATAGTGGCTGCGCAAACGTTCGGCGCCCACCAGCAGGCCCGCATTGATTGCTGCCACCACCCATGCATAGCCCATTGGCGTATAACGCTGCGGGCTTAGCAACACCTGCGTACCCAGCAACAATATGATGGCGGTATTTAGCACCACCAGCCACAGCACGATAACAAACCAACTGCGGGCGACCAGCAGCCAGGGAACCGCCAGCAAGGCCCACCAGCCAAATAACGTCCAGGGATCGGCACCGGTCTGATAGGTTTGCCCCAGCAGCGCCAATAGGCCACCGGTAACGACACAAGCGAGAAACAATGCACCGGCAAAAGCCGGCACGCCCTGGCGGCCAAAGTGTGCGAGGTCCGGGACGCCTGGGGCATGGCCGGAATTGCGCCGTCCCCGCCAGGCCTGCACCAGGGCAATGGCCACAACGGCAACCAGCAACAGCTGGACACCCGCAATACGCTCAAACTTGCCCAGCCCGTCCCAGTTTGCCGCGATCCAGGTCACAATGCCGCTGGCCAGCAACCCAATACCCAGTACCCGCAATCCCATATTGAAAAAGAGACGCCACCGGA
>JBOIGK010000627.1:0-1469 GCA_050742695.1 Advenella sp.
GGATTGCAAATTGCACGGAACAAAATACACTGAAATACAATCTTATGGAGGAGTCTGGGCTTGCCTGTCAGCCATAGGGGTTTTCAGATATCATCGGGGGCTTGATCTCTTTCAGTTGCGCCCGCCGTTGAAGGCCGGATCTGCTGCTTATGCAGTAAGCGCATGATAGATAAACGAAATTTTCTTTTAATTCGGTTGTTCCATGCTGGAATGCTACTCTTTGTAAAGAACAATATACGTGAAAATACCTTTTGAATTATGGAGTGGTGCCCGGTACGCCGGCCTGACACGCACGCGTGGGCGGGGCAGAAAAGGCGACCGGTTTGTCTCTTTTATCGCAGGCACCTCCATGGTCGGGATTGCATTGGGCGTTGCCGCGCTGATTATCGTGCTTTCGGTCATGAACGGTTTCCAGGTTGATGTGCGCGATCGCATGTTATCGGTGCTGCCGCATATCCAACTGGTCGTTCCCAATGAAGATCCGGTCGCGGTTACGGATAACTGGCAGAAGCTGGCCGAGCAGGCCAAGCAGAATCCGCAAGTAGAGGGCGCCTCGGCCTTTGTCGCAGCGGGCGGCATGCTGGCGCGGGGCGATGTACTCAAAGGAGTGGAAATTCGCGGCATCGATCCGAAAAACGAAGGCAACGTTTCGGAATTACCGCAGCAAATGATCAATGGCTCGCTCGACAGCCTTGAACCGGGCAGTTTCAGATTGGTGATCGGCAGCAACCTGGCTCAGTATATGGGCGTGACGGTTGGCGATACGCTGTTGCTCATGACGCCACAGGGTTCAATCAATCCCTCGGGCTTTTCGCCCCGCATGCGTCAATTCACCGTATCCGGTATTTTCTCGTCCGGCCATTACGAATATGATTCGAATATGGCCTTTATTGCTGTCAAGGATGCGGCCGTGTTGTTTCGCGATGTCGGATCTGCGGGGGTTCGGCTGAAAATACAAGACATGATCAATGCCCCCGAAGTGGCCACGCAACTGACCAATTCACTGCCGCCAGGCGTCGTGGCGCGTGACTGGACCATGGATAACCGAACCTGGTTTGCTGCGGTCAAAACCGAAAAACGCATGATGTTCCTGATCCTGGTTCTGATAGTCGCGGTCGCTGCATTCAACCTGTTGTCGTCTCTGGTGATGGCGGTCAAGGACAAGCAGTCGGACATTGCGATTTTGCGCACGCTGGGCGTCAGCCCCTTTCAGATCGGCAAAATCTTTCTGGTGCAGGGCTCCCTAATCGGCTTTATTGGAACCTTCCTGGGCGTGTTGTGCGGCTGTCTGGTTGCCTACAATATCGACGTAGTGATTCCTTTTATTGAGCGATTGTTCGGTATCCATTTCCTGGATCCCAGCATTTACTTTGTCAGTACGTTGCCATCGCACCCCGAAGTGGACGACATCGGCCTGATCGGCATCACCTCGCTGGTGCTGTCGTTGCTGGCTACTATTTACCCAAGCT
>JBOIGK010000628.1:0-4062 GCA_050742695.1 Advenella sp.
CGGCAAGTACTTTTGCCGCCGAAACCGGATCAGTGCTGATTGCATACATCAGCGGACCGGCCAGCTGTGCTGTGAGTTCCTCGTAGGGAGTTCCAGCAACAGCGCGACGGACTAGCGTGTTTTTCAGGACACGCAGATACACACCCGACTCACGCGCAGTTTTGCGCAATACGGTTACGGAGGCGACGTCCAGACCACGGTACTCCGCGATAATGACCGATTGAGCCTTTGCGATTTCCGCACTGACTTCCTCGATAACTACCGCTTTCTCTTGACGATTGAGACTCACGGTTTGAACACTCCATCAAATGACGCATGGGAGGGTCCCTTGCGTCTACCGAATGCGGCGCACCTGGTCGAGTTCTTCATACAACAAGAATTCTTCCATGGGACGCCGTCTGCGCTGGAATCAAACTGAAAACAGTCTGAAATTAAGCCTTGCCCTGGCGTACGAATACGCTGACGGTTTGGCTCCAGCGGTCTTTGACAGCAATGTCTGGAATTTTTCCAGACACAGCCCAAAGTTCTGTTTCTGACGGCTTTTAGGCCGTCAGGGAAGCTACTTCTACGCGTGCACCGCCGCCCATCGTGGACGAAACGGCCAGCTTGCGCAGATACACACCCTTGGCGGCGGATGGGCGAGCCTTGTTCAAGGCATCAACCAGCGCGGCAAGGTTGGTTTGCAACTGCTCTACGCCAAAAGAGGCGCGGCCTATAGTGGCATGAATAATGCCGGCCTTGTCGGTACGGTACTGAACCTGACCAGCCTTGGCATTTTTCACTGCAGTAGCGACGTCTGGCGTCACGGTACCGACTTTAGGGTTAGGCATCAGGCCACGAGGGCCCAGGATCTGACCCAGGGTACCGACGATACGCATTGTGTCAGGAGACGCAATCACGATATCAAAGTTGAACTGGCCTGCCTTGATCTGGTCTGCCAGGTCTTCCATGCCAACGATATCGGCACCGGCGGCCTTGGCGGCTTCGGCTTTCTCGCCCTGGGCAAATACTGCCACACGAACGGATTTACCTGTGCCAGCAGGCAGCACAACAGAGCCGCGAACCAGTTGGTCGGATTTCTTGGGATCAATACCCAGTTGAACGGCCACGTCGATAGACTCATCGAACTTGGCAGTGGCTGTTTCCTTGACCAGTGTCAGGGCTTCAGCAACAGGGTACAGCTTGTTACGATCGATTTTGGAAGCAATAGCTGCCGTGCGTTTGGATACTTTAGCCATTAGATCACTCCTTCAACCGTAATGCCCATGCTGCGGGCACTGCCGGCAATCGTACGTACTGCTGCGTCAAGATCGGCAGCGGTCAGGTCAGGTTCTTTTGTTTTTGCGATTTCTTCAGCCTGAGCACGTGTCAGCGTGCCAACTTTGTCCGTGTGCGGACGTGCTGAACCTTTCTGGATACCGGCGGCTTTCTTGATCAGAATCGTGGCCGGTGGCGTTTTCATGATAAATGTGAAAGATTTATCAGCAAACGCGGTAATTACAACAGGAATTGGCAGACCAGGTTCCATGCCTTGGGTTTTGGCATTGAAGGCCTTGCAGAATTCCATGATATTCAGGCCGCGCTGACCTAGCGCAGGACCGATTGGGGGTGATGGGTTGGCTTTCCCTGCAGGTACTTGCAGTTTAATAAAGCCGACGATTTTCTTCGCCATGCTATGCTCCTTACGGGTTCAATCGCAACTTGCGCTGCTCCCCGGGGTTAATGAAAAAGAACCGCTCAGGTCTTTTCGACCTGGCTGAAATCCAGCTCAACAGGGGTGGCACGACCAAAAATGGTCACATTGACACGCACCTTGCTTTTCTCGTAATTGACTTCTTCCACGTTGCCATTGAAATCAGCAAACGGACCTTCCTTGACGCGCAGCATTTCGCCCACTTCAAAGAGGATTTTCGGACGGGGCTTCTCAACACCTTCTTCAATCTGAGACAGAATCTTTTCCACTTCTTTCTCAGAGATAGGTGCCGGACGATTGCCCGATCCACCCAGGAACCCGGTCACACGATTGGTGTTTTTGACCAGATGCCAGGTTTCGTCTGTCAGATCCATTTCAACCAGCACATAGCCAGGAAAGATCCGACGTTCAGTAATGGCTTTTTGCCCGCCACGCATTTCGATCACTTCCTCGGAAGGAACCAGAATGCGGCCAAAAGAGGTCTGCAGGCCAGCCCGCTCGATACGCTCGAGCAGGGCTTTATGAACACTTTTTTCCATGCCAGAAAAGACATGCACAACGTACCAACGTTTACTCATCGCCTGTCCTTTAATTCCAGCCTAAAAACACGCCGTAGATGATCCACTCAATCAATTTGTCAACAAGCCATAGGAAAATGGCCATGACAATGACAAAGGCAAATACGATTCCGGTCATTTGGATGGTTTCGGCACGTGTTGGCCAAACCACCCGCTTGAGCTCTGAATAGGCCCCGGTCGCAAAATCGACTGAACGGCGGCCTGACTCGCTGAACCAGAAAATCAAAGCAGCAACCACCAGACTACCGACAAACATGCCGACACGCGCATAGATATTCATATCGGAAAAATATGAATATGCAAAAATGCCAACGGCAATTATTACCACCGCCAGTACGATCTTATACTTGTCTGACGGTGTTGTTACGGTTTCTACACTGCTATTTGACATGTTAAATTGAGCTGTTTACAGCCCCACAAATGGGTGGCAGGGGCAGTAGGAATCGAACCTACAACCTTCGGTTTTGGAGACCGACGCTCTGCCAATTGAGCTATACCCCTGTAAACCTGTCTTCTGCGCGGTTCAGAAGCGGAGGGTAGTGCATATATAACTATACACTACCCAGGCACCGCGTTGTACTGCAATGGCGATTACTGCAATTACTTCGTGATTTTAGCAACCACGCCGGCGCCGACGGTACGGCCACCTTCGCGAATCGCGAAGCGCAGACCTTCTTCCATGGCGATCGGGGCAATCAGCTCTACGTCCATTGATACGTTATCGCCGGGCAGAACCATTTCTTTGTCTTCTGGCAGCTTGATCGTACCGGTTACGTCCGTTGTACGGAAGTAAAACTGGGGACGATAGCCCTGGAAGAATGGTGTGTGACGACCACCTTCGTCTTTAGACAGAATATACACCTCGGCTGCAAAGCCGGTGTGCGGTTTGATTGAACCGGGCTTGGCCAGAACCTGACCACGCTCAACGTCTTCACGCTTGGTGCCACGCAGCAAAATACCCACGTTATCGCCCGCACGACCTTCGTCCAGCAGCTTGCGGAACATTTCCACGCCCGTGCATGTGGTTTTCACTGTGTCTTTGATACCGACGATTTCAATCTCTTCGCCTACTTTGACAATACCGCGCTCGATACGACCTGTAACAACCGTACCACGACCGGAAATAGAGAACACGTCTTCTACTGGCATCAGGAATGTGCCGTCAATCGCACGCTCTGGTGTAGGAATATACGTATCCAGTGCATTGGCCAGCGCCATAATGGCTTGCTTGCCCAGCGGACCTTCGTCGCCTTCCAGCGCCAGTTTGGCTGAACCCTTGATGACCGGTGTGTCGTCGCCCGGGAAGTCGTATTTGGTCAGCAGCTCGCGCACTTCCATTTCGACCAGTTCCAGCAACTCTTCATCGTCAACCATGTCCGCTTTGTTCAGGAACACTACGATGTAAGGCACGCCAACCTGACGCGACAACAGGATGTGTTCACGAGTCTGAGGCATCGGGCCGTCAGCGGCCGAACATACCAAAATCGCGCCGTCCATCTGCGCTGCACCCGTGATCATGTTTTTAACATAGTCGGCGTGGCCTGGGCAGTCTACGTGAGCGTAGTGACGCGCTTCTGTTTCGTACTCAACGTGTGAGGTGTTGATCGTGATACCACGCGCTTTTTCTTCAGGCGCCGCGTCAATCTGGTCGTAGCCTTTGGCTTCGCCGCCAAAGTGCTGTGCCAATACCGTTGTAATCGCCGCTGTCAGCGTTGTTTTGCCATGGTCAACGTGACCAATCGTACCTACGTTTACGTGTGGTTTGGTACGTTCAAACTTACCTTTTGCCAT
>JBOIGK010000629.1:0-9418 GCA_050742695.1 Advenella sp.
ATACGCAACAAGCCGCGTTGCTGAAAAAAATCAATTATCAACCGCAGTAGTGATCAACGGGGCGTCAGCGGGTCCCCGCCTGCATCTCGTTCTTCGACGTGCCGGCGGCGGGCAAGCTGCGAAATACCGTTTTCAGAATAAGCGGTAACGTCACGATAATCACAAAATGCAATGTCGTGCTTCATGACAATGAAGCGTAGGTAATATCGACGCGATGCAACTTGCAGATAAACTGAACCGAAGCGCCAGCCTGGACGGCTACGTTGAACTGGTCAGCTCGCTGGGCCGGGATCCGTACCGCTATTTGAAAAAGGTGGGATTGTCCTCCAGGCTGCTGGATAACCCGGAAACGCTGATCCCCAGTCGGACCGTGCGCGAGTTGCTTGAAATCACAGCGCAAGATACCGGCGTGGAAGATTTCGCCTTGCAACTTGCGGCGCGGCGGGCCTCGTCCAATCTCGGTCCCATCAGTCTTGTGCTGAAAGCAGAGCCGACGCCGCGCATCGCGCTTGATACGCTTTGTCGTTACCTCAGGCTACTTAGCGCAACATTGGTTACCCAGGTTGAAGATGTCGGGTCCACTGTCATTATTCGTGAACAATTGCTACCGATACCCGGGCTTGGGACCAGGCAGGCCATAGAGCTGGCGATTGCGGTCATGTTCCGTATCCTGCGCGAACTGATCGGCCCGCATTGGAGACCACAGCAGGTCTGCTTTACCCATCGTCCTCCTGCTGATCTTTCGCCATTCCGGCAATTCTTTGGTCGGTCCCCGGTATACAACCAGCCGTTCAACGGTTTGGTTTGTGCCTCGGCTGATCTGCATATACAGCGCGTTACCGAGAACCTGTCTGCAAGCCGCTTTGCCCGGGATTTTCTGGACAGTGCATTGCGGCGCAACGGCGAGGGGGTCCGGACCTCATGCCGGAAAATGATGATGGCGCTCCTGCCCGGCGGACGCTGCACCGCCGAGCAACTGGCAAGCCTTCTGCACGTCGATCGTCGCACATTGCATCGTCATTTGAGCGCGGAAGGTCTCACGTTTTCTCTGCTGCTTGACCAAGTGCGTCTGGAGCTGGCCAGGAAACATTTGAAGGAGAGCGATCTGCCTGTCGGCGAAATAGCCGCGCTGCTGGGATTTTCATCCAACAGCAGCTTCAGTCACTGGTTCCGCGCGACTGTCGGCTGTAGCGTATCAGAGTGACGCAGGCAGGCGCTCTTGGTGTCGCACTAAACACCGGACTCTTTTGCAGTTTGCTTTGTTATTGCTGTTTTTTTTCTTTCATTGCGTGTGCTTTCGGTGTTCGGGTGCCATGGGTTGGAAGTCGGTCATTGCGTTCTATGGAATGTCCCAAGTAAGCAAATGAATGTCCCAATCTATCAAGCACAATTGCCTCATGGCCGTGACAATAAAGCTGACTCTGACGAAACCCATATTGCACAGGAGAATTAACGTGAACTTTCTTGACGGCCATCTATTCCCGGAAAACCAGCAACCCCTGATCATTACTGCGGCGCCATATGCTCCCGGCTGGCTGCCCTCGGATTTTCCGGAAGATATCCCGGTGACCATGGAAGCACAGATCCAGAAAGCAGTCGATTGCTATAACGCAGGCGCGACTGTATTGCATTTGCATGTACGTGAACCAGATGGCAAGGGCAGCAAGCGGCTGTCCAAATTCAACGAGTTGATCGCAGGTGTACGCAAGGCCGTTCCGGAGATGATCATCCAGGTGGGCGGGTCCATTTCGTTTGCACCCGAAGATGAAGGACAGGCAGCCAAATGGTTATCGGATGATACACGCCATATGCTGGCCGATCTTGAACCTGTGCCCGACCAGGTCACCGTTACGGTCAACACCTCGCAGATGAATGTGACCGATCAGGCCGAAGATGCCGACTTTGCAGGAACGTCCCGTGCCAACCCGGCAATATTCAACGCTTACAAGGAAATGACCGTTCCTGCGCAGCCCGGCTGGGTAGAGGAACACGTGCGTCGCCTGACGGCAAAGGGCATACAGAGTGCCTTCCAGTGCTACAACACGAACAGCTTTGAATCTGTAGAGCGTCTGATGCGTCGCGGAATCTATAAAGGACCGCTGGTGATGAATTGGGTTGCCATCGGTGGTGGCATGGATTCACCCAATGTCTACAGCCTGGGCAATTTCCTGCGAGGCATTCCGGATGGCGCGGTGGTGACGGTGGAAAGCAATGTGCGCAACGTGCTTCCGGTCAACATGATGGGTATTGCCATGGGCCTGCATGTGCGTTGTGGCACTGAAGATGTACTGTGGAACCAGCGCCGCACAGAAAAGCAAAGCACGGTAAAGCAGATTGAGCAGCTCGTGCGCATATCGGAAGAATTCGGACGTGATATTGCGACGGCCCGGCAGGCACGCGAGATTAGCAAAATTGGCGTGTTTTACGAAACGGTAGAAGAGTCACTGCAGGCCAACGGTTTTGCACCTAACCGTAATGGCGGCAATCAAGGGTTCCTGAAAAAAACGCAATAAAAATCACGCGCCAGGGAGGAGGGGTGGATAGTGAAAAATAAAATTTGTACTGTTTTCCTGCTGAGCGCCTGTCCTGCTGTTCAGGCACAGCCCAGCATGGCCTTATATGGCTTGATGGATACCAATATTGAGTATGTCAATCATGTGGGGGAAGTACCCTCGGCAGCCAACGGTTTTGATCCAGGCGATTCAAAACGCAAGCTGCGCGTCAATTCAGGCGGATACTCCGGCTCTCGCTTTGGTCTTCGAGGTACCGAGGATCTGGGCGGGGGCGTCAAGTCGATTTTTGTGCTGGAAGGCGGGATCAATATTGATACGGGCACCTCACAACAAGGGGGACGTCTGTTTGGCCGGCAAGCATTTATCGGCCTGAGTACGAAGGTGGGACAGCTGACCTTTGGTCGTCAATACAGCTCGATATTCAGTACCCTGGGAAAATTTGTTCCTGCCCGCTATGCCATCCAGTACGAACCGATAGTGCTTATCGCCGGTTCCAATTTCCGTCAGGACAATACCGTGAAGTACCTTGGGACGTTTGGTGCAGTGTCCGTGATTGGCCATTGGTCGTCGGCTACGGGTTCTGCGCTGCCGAAAACACATCCTTTGCTTCCATCTGCGGGTGGCGCCAATGGACAGCCGGCGCAGTTTCGTCCCAATACGGCATTTGGCGCCGGGGCAAGCTATATGAGCGACAACTTCGGTTTCGGCGTCGGCTACGATCAGTGGAACCCTTTGATTGGGTCAGGTGCCGCCCGGTTCCGCAAGCTGGCCGTCATGGCAAGCTATAACCCGAATGACAAGACACGATTGATGGGCGGCTACCGGTGGGGGGGAAATACCGATCCGTCCGGCGCGGTCATGCTGCGCGACGATTTCTACTGGTTGGGTGCGCAATACAGGTATTCGCCAAAAATCGAATTTATTGCGGAATATAACTATCAGAAAATAAAGAGCCTGGCCGGCCAAAAGCAACCGAGCGCGTGGCAACTGGCGCTGATCACCAGTTATTCCCTCTCGAAGAGAACGCGCATTTATATGAGCACGGCGTATTCGAAAAATGCCGGTCTGACCCTGGATTCGGCGGCTAACAGCTACGCCAGCAGCCTGGCTACAGGAAACGACTACACACTTGGCAATGGCCACTCATCGATGCTCGGGGTTGCTTTCGGTATCCGGCACGAATTCTAAACGGTATCGGGAAAGCAAACAGTCAAGAACAGGGAATGCTAGATGGCATTACCGGATTTTTATTGTAAGGAGACAAATATGAAAGTGGAACAACTGACATGTACGTTAGGAGCTCAGCTTCATGACGTTAGTTTGGCAGACGCAGCAAAGGATGACTCGCTGTTTGCACAGATCAAGGCGCTGCTGCTCAGGCATAAAGTGCTTTTTCTTCACGATCAGGATATTACGCGCGCCGATCACGTCAACTTCGCCCGTCGTTTCGGCGAGCTGGAGGATCATCCAGTGGCGGGCAGCGATCCGGACTACCCCGGGCTGGTCCGGATTTATCGCAGCGACACCAGACAGAATTACGAGAATAGCTACCACACGGATGCCAGTTGGCGCGAGTGTCCACCTATGGGCTGCGTGTTGCGCTGTATTGAATGCCCGCCGGTCGGGGGCGACACAATCTGGGTGAATATGGCTGCAGCCTATGAGAATCTGCCCGACGATATCAAGCAACGCATCAGCGGACTACGCGCCAAGCACAGCATTGAGCATTCGTTTGGTGCTGCGATGACGCCAGAAAAGCGCGCCGAACTGGCGGCGCAATATCCGATGGTAGAGCACCCTGTCGTACGTACGCACCCGGAAACCGGCGAGAAGCTCATTTATTTATGCGGATTTTCTACGCACTTTGTTAACTTTCATACCTCCGAGAATGTCCGCTACGGACAGGACAAAACGCCGGGTGCAAGCCATTTGCTTAATTATCTGACCAGCCAGGCAAGTATTCCCGAGTTTCAGGTGCGTTTTCGCTGGAGGCCCAATAGCGTGGCAATTTGGGATAACCGGTGCACCCAGCATTATGCTGTGCAGGATTACTGGCCGGCGCCTCGAAAAATGGAGCGTGCTGCCATTGTTGGCGACAAACCTTTTTGACAGGTGATATATGCGTCTGCCCTGATTGCACTTGCAATCGTACAGGAGGAGCACCGCTCAAGCAAAAAATTGCTGTTATAAAAAAGGAGACATATATGCGTAAGTCCGTAGTAGGAATCGTTGGAATTGCGACGCTGTTGTGCGCCGTTGCAATCGTATTATTTCTTTTTATGCCGGGTGTCAATTATGCTCGCTCATGGCCTGCCAAACCCATCACAATTGTAGTTGGAGGACCTGCCGGTGGCACGGCCGACATTCTGGCGCGCTTAATGTCGGAACATCTGGCAAAATCGCTGGGGCAACCGGTAGTGGTTGAGCCCAGGCCGGGCGCAGCCGGTGTGATTTCGGTTCATGCTTTACTGTCAGCACCTCACGATGGGCACACCATCCTGCTGACTCAAAAGGGCATTGTGTCCGAGACCCCGCTGGCGATCAAAGTGAACTTTGACCCTTTCAAGGATTTGAAGCCGCTCATACAGGTTGCGCAGACGAGCCTGATGCTGGTTGGCAATACGGATCTGCCGGAAAGAACACTCAAGGCATTGATTGCAGACATCAAGAACCATCCGGGAAAATTCAATTATGCGTCTTATGCCACCGGAATGCGGGGACATACAATGGGTATCCAGTTGAATCAGCTTGCCGGTATCGATATGGGGCATGTAGGCTATAAAGGGTCGCCGCCGGCGCTGCAAGATGTGATGGGGGGGCATGTCCCATTGGCGTTCGACGGGGCAGCCACTTCCATTCCCCTTGTCAAGGCAGGCAAGCTACGAGCCTATGCCATTGCCAGTGCTAACAGGGCGGTGGCGTTACCTGAAGTTCCTACCTTTGCCGAGCTGGGGTTTCCTGAAATGGCAAAAGCCAGTTGGATGGCCCTCTGGACTCCGCCTGATGTACCGGCGGATGTTCAGGAAAAAATTCGCGATGCGGCTGCTGAAGTCGTAAAGAACGAGCATTATCGCGAACGGGTGCAGGCTTTGGGAATGGAGTCCGGTGAACCGGTAAGCAGTGAAGCCCTGGTCAAAGACGCACGTGAATCATTTGACGAGCAGGCTGCGCTGCTCAAATCAATTGGTTTTTCCATGGGGGCGGGTTCAAACTAGATATCCATGTGAAGCTGCGCTTGCAGAACGGCGGTTCTCATCTATTCATAAGCCCTTGATATCATAGGTCTTGATCATGTTTTTCATAATCGAGAAACCCTTATCGATATACACCGAAAAATCTGACGCGCTTGCCGGGTAGCTTTTAATACCGTACCGGTTGACCAGGAATTGCCCGTATTCGTTGCTGGAGACAACCTTATGGATGGCGGCCTGCAACCGGTTTCTCGCCTCCTCGGGAATGCCTTTAGGCGCCGCGACACCGATGATTCCTGTAATGCCTACATCGTAGCCTTGCTCCTTGATGGTCGGGGTATCGGCAAACCACGGCAGCCGATAATTGCTGGCAGAGGCGATGACTTTGAGCTTGCCGGCCTTTACCAGCTCGACGTATTCAGAGGGGCCTTGCAGGGCAACGTCCACAAATCCGCCGATGACGGCATTGATGGATTCGGCTGAAGATTTGTAGGTGATCTGGTCAAACTTGCCACCGGTCACTTTTTGCAACTGCAAAAAGGGGAAATTGTTCGGGGCGCCTGTCACGCCATAGAAGACGCCAGCTTCGGACTTGGCCCTGCTTATCAGATCTTCGATATTGTTGATTGGCGACTCGGGCCTGACAACCATGCCATAGCTGAATTCGGCCACACCACCGAGCAATTCGAAATTGTCTCTTGTGTAGGGCACCTTCAGCAGTTGTGAAGTGAATGTCGCGGTACTGTATGAATACAGTCCGATGGTATATCCATCAGGTTTGGCCCTGGCCAGATTACCCAGTTGCAAAGTGCCGGTCGCACCGGGCTGGTTGAGTATGACGACGGGCTGGCCCAGCTCCGCCTCTAAAAGCCTGGCAAATTGCCGGGCGATACCGTCTGTGGAGCCGCCGCTTCCGTACGGGACTGAAAGCGATATGGTTCTTTGAGGATAGTCAGCGGCCTGGGTAGTGACGCCTGCCAGCATGCACGACAAGCCGAATATCATATGGCTGAACTTCATTTGTCTCTCCTTTCTCCATTGTGGGTGTAATACGGGTTCGCCGATTCAGTAGGGGTACGCCATGTTCGAGCGTTCGAATAGGGATACCTGCGTTATTGGCTCTGTCCACAATGTTTTTCTTATGGCAAATCGGCACTCAATCTTACGTGGACACTTTGCGCTTCACAATGTAAGGAAATTGAATATCTGAACTGCAGAAAATGAAGGATGCTCGGGGTGTTGCCTGCGATGAGGCGTAGTAGGCACCCAATGTGTAATACAACGATAAAGGCGCGGGCGGATAAAGAGAAACTCGGAGCAGGTGCGGAAAATCCCTTGCCGGAAGACGGGTTTGCTTACCTGCTCTGAGTCTGGCAGTGCTGTGGCAAACAGAAAGCGGTGCTCTGTCATCATGAGAAATGCTTCTGAGATAAACGTGAGGAATTACTTCGCGTTCCATATCGGTGCACGGACAGCTCGTTCGCGGATCGTTGCACGCCTAGGGTGCTATTTTCAATCGCAATCCTGTTCTGGTTCTGTATTTGAAGCAATGGATTGTTGGAATGTAAATATCAATAGATAGATAAACCTATAGTGGTGGCAACTCTTTCGATGCTATTTGGCTTTTTCCAGCTAAAAGACAGAAGATGTTTCCCTTGAGTTAAAACTGGCACGCAGTTTGCTTGTGTTGTCTTGGGCCTTGTGCACAAGCAAGTATTCAAGTGCAGACGAGCCTTTTCGCAACGTTTTAACTTCAAAAGGATTTGCCATGCTTACTCGTCTGCTTTTGCTTGCGACGCTCACCTGCTCAGCGCTGGCTTTGTCTGCACCAGCACACGCTGCGGACAAAGTCATCAAAGTGGGGACGCTGAAACTTATTCACGGCATCACTCCGTATTTCTATGACAAGTTTGTCCCCGAGGGATACAAGATTGAGGTGATTCCCTTTGAGACGCCCACCGATGGAAAAAACGCAGTAGTGACCAAATCGGTTGACTTTGGAACCTATGGCTTGGCAGCGGCCACGCTGGGTGCTGGTGCGGGAGAGCCAGTGGTTATCATTGCCCCACAATGTAATGGCGGCATGGCAATCGTTGCGAAGGTGGATGCCAATATTACAAACTTTAAAGACCTTAAAGGCAAGCGTGTCGGCATTTTACCGGGCTCCACTCAAGAGGCTGTCTTCCTTGATCGTCTGAAATCTGAAGGAATGAGTATCAAGGATGTGGAGTCTGTTCGGGTTTCCTTCAGTGAGATGGCAAGTGCATTGGAGCGGGGCGATATCGAGGCATATGTCGGCGCCGAGCCAGGACCTTCCATCAGTGTGGTCAGAGGCGTTGGCAAGGTGCTGGAGTTCCCTTACAGCACACCTACGGGTTCGGTCAACATGGTAATGACCACTCATGCCGATATGATCAAAGGCAATCCTGAACTGGTCAAAGTTTTCCTGGAGATGCATCGTAAGGCATCCGAGTACGCAATGGCTAACCGCCAGGCATTGGTTCAAATGGCTGGCGCAAAACTGGGAATCCCTGCTGATGTGGCTAATAAAGCAGGAGACAACGTTCAATTGACCTGGAAAATAGACAATGAATGGATCCAGCGTAGCAAATACTATGGCTCGCTAATGCTGGAGCGCAAGCAGATTCGAAAATTACCTGACTACAACAGCTTCATCTTTACCGGATCAAGCCCTCAGCTCTGAAACCGATTTTTCGTCCACAGTAAGAACCAGGAACAGCAGCCATGTCAGTATCCTCGATCGAGCACGCAAGCCACAGCAGCGGAGCACTTGATATAAAACTAACCGAACCGGCTTCGGCTGTGACAGCCAGCAGCGCTATTGCAGCAAAACCCACGCACAAACCATCCAGATGGCTGCCGCAGTGGATGGTTCGCTGGATAATGCCAGCCTTGTTGCCAGTCGCATTGTTGATAGCCTGGGACCTTGCAGTACGACTGTCCGGTACCATGCTCGTTCCTTCACCAAAGGAAGTTGGGTTGATGTTGCTGGATTTTGCTTTCGGCGGCATTTATGACGATGCCTTCAGCCAAAGCCTGGGCATTCATTGGATCAAGTCTGTATCCCGGGTTTACATTGCCTTCGCAATGGCCGCGATCGTGGGCATTCCGTTGGGTTTGCTAATTGGTAAGGAGCCGCTTATTCGACGTATCGTGGATCCGACGCTACAAATGCTGCGTCCTGTACCGGTAACCGCATGGCTGCCTCTGTCAATGATTTTCTTCGGTGTTGGTCCTAATGCAGCCGTTTTTCTGGTTTTTCTTGGTGCGTTTTTTCCGATTGTCATTAACACAACGTTTGGTGTGAAGTCTGTCGAGGGGCGCCTGTTTGAGGCCGCTGCCATGCTGGGGTGCAAGGGTGCTTCGATGTTTCGTCAGGTGGTTCTTCCAGCGGCCATGCCATCGATCTTCAATGGCCTTCGTTTAGGACATGGTATTGCATGGTTTCTGATTGTGGTGGGTGAGATGACGGGCGTGCCAGAAGGGTTAGGTGCGGCCATTATGGACGGACGCATGCTTTCACGTACCGACGTTGTTATCTCGGGAATGATTGTCATCGGATTCACCGGCTTCATGACGGACCGATTTCTGGTCGTGCTTAACAACCGTATTCTCAAATGGAGCCCTCAACACAATGTCTGATCTCACCACCCGTAAAGCAGCGCCTATACTAGATATAGCCAATGTCAGCAA
>JBOIGK010000630.1:0-5710 GCA_050742695.1 Advenella sp.
CTGACGTTGGGAGGCGGCCTGACCTGGCAAAGTAGCAATTACGTCATCGGCACGGGTCCCAACGGACGTGAACGGGTATCACAGGGGTCATATGGGTTGGTGGATCTGATGGCGCGCTATCAACTTAGTGATCGCACATCGTTGCAAGTCAATCTCAATAACCTGTTCAACAAAAAATATTACGATCAGATCGGTTTTTACAACCAGGGCGCATGGGGAGCGCCTCGTAACGCGATGGCAACGCTCAGCTATAAATACTAAGGCTGGTACGTCTGTGTTTGGTCAGTGCAGTCGCAGGGCGGGTAAGGTAATTTCAATTATGGCACTTACGCTAAACTATCGCATCGCCTTCATGTTTTGGCGCATCCAGGACGCTGCGCGGCGGTGTTCTGGTTGTAGCACCCTGGTAAGGCGGCGCCCCGGTTCTAACCGCGCCCGACCAAACCAGCTCAGCGGGTGGGAAGGTCATCCGGAACGAGAGGTCGACAACGCGAATACTACGGCCCGCTATGCTGGGCCACCCATGACGTTTGTCATGCGACTGTCTTATTTCAGCCTCAGATATCGCTGTATTGGGCGCAAATAGAATAAAAATACATTATTGAGAATGATTCTGATTATAATTTCATGTCGTAATGAATTGAAATATTGACAGACTAACCCGGATCATGAACACATCTTCACGCAACTGCACTTTATTTATCATGCGGGCCTTGCCGCTGGCGCTCTGTGCGTCCACTGCCGCGGTGCATGCACAGACCGTCTCTGCCCCTGCGGCCACCGAAGCAACCCGCCTGGAAGCGATCAGCGCGACCGACGAAAACGTATCAGTATCGGCGCCTACGCCTGCGACCTATGCCGGCGGCCAGGTCGCGACGGGTGGGCAGGCCGGCATTCTTGGCAATGCAGACAATATGAGTTCGCCGTATATCATCAACAGCTATACCTCCAAATTGATTGAAGATCAGCAGGCTCGTACTTTGGGGGAAGCGATCAAGAATGATCCTACGGTGCAGGTTGGCAACGGTTATGGCAATTTTGCCGAAACCTTTGTGATACGGGGCTTTCCGCTGAACAATGATGATCTTGCCTTTAACGGGTTATATGGTATTTTGCCGCGCCAGGTATTGCCTACTGAAATGGTCGAGCGCGTTGAAATTTTCAAGGGCGCCAGTGCTTTTCTTAATGGTGCGGCTCCCGGCGGCAGCGGCCTGGGCGGATTGATCAACATCCAGCCCAAGCGCGGCACCGATGAGCCGCTGACCCGGTTGAATGTCGACTATACCGGGCGAGGGCAGGTGGGGGCCGGAGTGGATATTGGTCGTCGCTGGGGTGATGCCGGCCAATTCGGGATCCGGGTAAACGCCGCCCATCGCGATGGGGAGATGTCCACGAAAGACGCCGATTCAAGGACCTCTGTGCTGACGCTTGGGCTGGATTATCGTGGCGAGCGGCTGCGCGCATCGCTGGATGTCGGCTATCAAAATATTCGCTTTGATCAGGCCCGTCCGACCATCAATCTGACGGGTGACGGCGTGCCCGATGCGCCATCGAGCAGTGTCAATTATGCCCAGCGCTGGGCGTGGTCGAAATTGCAAAGCACCTTTGCCGTCGCCCGGGTTGAATACGATCTGACTGAAAACTGGATGACCTACGCAGCCATCGGCACCAGTCGTGACAAGGAAGACGGGCTGTATGCGGGGGCCAAGGTCAATGGCGCCGGCATCGGTGCGCATAGTCCGTTGCGCACGCCCTATGAGCGCGATACCGTGACAGGCGAGGTCGGACTGCGGGGACGTTTTGTGACCGGTTCCGTGGGGCATCAGGTCAATCTTGGCGTATCGGCCTTGCGCTCAAGCAATCACAGTGCTTATCAATTTTTTGCCAGCCAGGATCGGGATATCTTCAATCCGATAGACTCTCCGTATCCGGACCTGGTAACGTTATCGGGCGGCGATATTGATAATCCCAGCAAAGTGGATCGTTCCATCCTGCGCAGTATTGCCTTGTCCGATACGCTATCGTTCCTGGACGAACGTATTCTGCTGACGCTGGGCATGCGTCACCAGAACTTGCGCTACACTGCCTATGATTACACGGGTGCAGCATCGTCCGATTATGACAAATCCATTATTACTCCATTCTTTGGCGTCGTCTTCAAACCCCTGAACAACGTATCGCTTTACGCCAATTATATCGAGGGCCTGACGCGTGGCGAGACGGCGCCGCTTACAGCAAACAACCGTAATGAGGTCTTCAAGCCTGCGCGTACCAAGCAGATAGAGGCCGGCATCAAAGTTGATATGGGCGATTATGGCGCCAGCCTGGCTGCCTTTCAGATTGAAAAACCCGAGTTTTATCTGGACAGCGAGACCAATGTTTTTGGAGCGGCTGGTGAACAACGCAATCGGGGTATCGAGTTCAGTGTTTACGGCCAGCCAGCTGAAGGGATCAGGCTAATCGGTGGTATTACATTCATGAATGCTCGCCTGCAAAAAACCCAGGATGGGCTCAATGATGGCAATCATGCGCCGGGCGTACCACGAGTGCAGGCGACAATGGGTGCCGAATGGGATCCTGCCTTTGCACCTGGCCTGACCCTGCAGGGCTATGTAACACGCCGCAGCAAGCAGTACGTCAACAAGGAAAACGAGGGCACTATTGCTGCGTGGACACGTGTGGATCTGGGTGCACGATACACCACGAAACTGGCAGGAAAAGAGACGACCTTCCGTTTCGGGGTCGATAATGTGTTCAATAAACGTTATTGGGCAACAGTTGCGCCACAGTTCGGTCAACTCACGGCCGGCAATGGCCGAACCGTGAAAGCGTCTGTATCGCTGTCCTTCTAGGCTCGCTCATTATTGTATGAATCACGTGTCGATCGTGCGTGATTCAAGTGGGGCTTTTGCCGGTGAAGCGGACCATCAGTAGTTCGTCGCTATAGCCTGTTTCGTCCTTGAGTGATCTAGGCTCTTTACCGTAGATTTCAAAGCCTGCCTGCTGATATAACTTCAGTGCCGGGGTGTTTACTGCAGTCGCGGACAGGGTCACCTGCTCATAATGCTGCTCGGCATACGCTAGAAGGCGCGTCAGCAATGCCTGTGCAATACCCTGGCCTCGAGCGTGTGCGTCAACGAATACGCCCCAGACGTAACCTTTATGTCGCTCGCGGACACCAAGCCAGGGTGCAAGCCCGGCAGTACCCACGATAGCGTCATGTTGGCGCGCGGCCCATACCTTGCTGGTGCGCAGGCGGTCCTGAAAAAAAGCGAGCGGTTGCGCCGATTCAGCGGCATGGCTGGAGCCAAAAGCCTGTGGCGCGCTTTGCAATGCAGCCAGGCGAAATTGGCGAAAGGCACCGGCATCGTCGGCATCGAGTATTGCTATTTCAAATGGGTCCATATTTCATCTGTGAGGGAAAAGTGTCCTTGCCGATCATACTTTAAATGTGTTTGCGATGCGCGGCCCATATTTCCGGGCGCCGGAACAATTCCCATCACAGTTGCCATGCCATCAGTGGCCAGCGCGCTGCATGTGATTGTGCAATGATCAGAGCGTATTGAGCGGGATTTTCAGGTAGCGGACGCCATTGTGTTCGGGTTCGGGCAGCTTGCCGCCACGTACGTTGACCTGTATGGACGGCAATAGCAGTTTTGGCGTGGAGAGGGTCGCATCGCGCCGGGTGCGCATTGCCACAAATTCGGATTCGGATATGCCTTCATGCACATGGATATTATGCTTGCGTTCTGCTTCAATAGTGGTTTCCCAGGCAAACTCCTCCCGGCCCGGCGCCTTATAGTCATGGCACATAAATACCCGCGCGTGGCCAGGCAGACGGAGCAGACGTTGAATTGAGCGATAAAGGGTGCGCGCATCCCCACCGGGGAAATCACAGCGAGCTGTCCCGTAATCGGGCATGAACAAGGTATCGCCGGCAAACACGCAATCGCCGATGACATAGGCCAGGCAGGCCGGCGTATGGCCCGGGACGTGCAGCACCGTGGCAGGCAGACTGCCAATCTGGAAAGTCTCTCCGTCTTCGAACAGATGATCAAAGTCATCCGCGTTGCCGCGCTGCGCACCTTGTGTGTTGTATATCTTCGCAAAAGCGTTCTGGACCTGGCCAATGTGCTTGCCTATGGCCAATTGCCCACCCAACTGCGTGGCCAGAATCGGTGCGGCCGACAAATGGTCGGCATGTGCATGCGTTTCCAGCAGCCATTGCACCTGCAATTGACGTGAACGAACGTAATCGATGATCGGCTGCACCGAGGCGGTCGAGGTCCTGCCCGAGGCTGCGTCGTAATCCAATACGCTGTCGATCACCGCGCAATGCGAATCATTGGGCGCATGTACAACGTAGCTGATCGTGTTGGTCGCTTCGTCAAAAAAGCTCTCGACAACAGGGATCCGCATGGGGTGGTGACGAGTGTCTGCTATTTGCTGCGATGCCTTCTGGCGCGCCGGATCATGAGAGACGTCTGACATAGTGGCTCCGGGTTACAGGGTGAAAAAAATCATTTATTACTTGAAGTAATAAATATATATTCAAATATCATAACAAAATCCCGGGCAAACGTCATGAGGATGCGATGCTATGTTACCGATAGGTACAGGGATGGGCGTAACAACAAGCCGGTTGGTGGCTGATGCCCTGGTGGACGACAGGATATGCGCCCCGGACAATGCTAGCCGAAACCGGGATTCCGACCAGGTACGCTACCGGTACGCCAGGAGCGTGATCTGGTATGTGTTTGCCATTTGACGCTTGCAGGCGCCTTACGCGCGAACACTTGAGGGTTCAAGCCGACATGCAGAAGTGATGTTGGGCCCCCTGCGGCCCTACGGTGTCCCGGTGGCGGCCGCAGCTGGCGGCGGGGTGTTGCCGGGTGCTTGATCGGGTAGGGCAGGCGGTGTATACCGTTGCATGCTTACGTGCCTGCCATGCCAGACATGGACACTTCCTACTATCAGGAGTGTTGCCAAAATTGGAATCAGAAAAGCGCCGGCAGTCAAGGCATGTGTTCGGCCTGCGTGGTAACGCGCCCCAGCGATGCATAGAATCAGCGTACTGACCAGAATGCCGCCAAGCACATCAGAAAACCAGTGTGCGCCAAGATAGATCCGCGAGGCTGCGATAAGCAGCGCGAATCCCATTGCACAGCAAACAGTCAAGATTCTGGCGGCCCGCTTTTCAATGCAGGGATAAATCAAAATGCAAAGCAGACCATACAGCACAATATTGCTTGTGGTATGACCACTGGGAAAGGAATACGCACTCCAGCCGGAGTACATCATGTCACCTGGTCGGGTCCGAACGATTGCTGCCTTGATGCTCGTGTTAATAACCGCAGAGCTGATGATTGTCAGCACCCAGTAACCGGCCGTGCGCCAGGATTTCCGGACCAGCAGCCAGAGTGCGACAACGCCGGTGATGACGGTCACCATGAGCGTATCGCCCAGCTGCGTTACCGTAATCAAGATATCGTCCAGCCAGGGTGTACGCAACAGCTGCAACTGCCGGTAAATGGATTGGTCGACGGCGAACAGCCGACCGTCAATGCGGACATTGATAAGAATCAGTAGAAACAGGGCACAGGCCAGTGCAGCAAGATAATAGGGCCAGTAAGAGCGGGTACGGATCATTGTATACGGTGGCATGCAATGTGATTGGTTAATCGATAACAAACCGAGGCTTGTCAACACG
>JBOIGK010000631.1:0-14187 GCA_050742695.1 Advenella sp.
CTACAACCGCAAATCAACGCCATCGTCCATCAAATCGACAACGCGCCGGTATTCGCCGGGGGTAATACCCAAATGTTGACGAAAAAAACGGGTGAAATGGCCCGGCGCGGAAAAGCCGACATTGTAGGAAATGTCGCCTATAAGCGTGTCCGGCTTGCAAAGATCGGCAATCGCCGATTCTACCCGTAGCGCATTGGCATATACGGCAGGCGTCAGGTTGGTGCTGCGGCGGAACAGTTCGAAAAAATGAGCACGAGACAACCCGCTTTCTGCCGCCAGTTCTGTGAAGTTCTCGCCATAGTTCAGGTTTTCGCGCATCCTGGCGACCGCGCGTCGAATACGTGGATCCATTGTAGTGGTACGTAAGCTGGAGAACAAATGGGAGGAGTCCCGCAGCGACGAATGACGCTCTGCCGTGGTCATGAACAGATCAAAAATCTTGCCCTCGAGAATGTCCGGAGCGATATCCTGTGAGACCAGCATTTGCTCGGCCAACGCGTTTACCAGCAGGCGCGCGCCGGGCGGCAGCGCGGCACAGGGCTTGGGGAAAAACTGCGGATGGCCGCTGACAGTGAGCGAGCGCAGCACCTTGCTGAGCCAGGTGGTTTCAAGGTACAGCGCCAACAGAATGCATCTGCCTTCTCCGCTGGGCGTATGTTCGTAGGCATGAGGCTCCCAGGCATTGATGAGCACGACGCTGTCTTTTGTCAGCGGCTGGCTTCGGCCCTTGACCAGAAACGAACTGTCCACCCCGCTAACCTTGATCAGGGCGTGGCAGTGATGGTGGGCATGAATGACCAGCGGCTTGCTCATATCGAGCAAAGATACGCGGCCAAAGGCGCCTTGGAATATTTTAATCGCCGTTGACATGGTACCCAAATGTGAACACCCGCCCGCGCGGGAGGCGACAGGCCGAGCGAGCCTGTCGCGCAATATTTGTTAATTATATCAACAATTTGGCGAATATCCGGCTAGGCTGCACCACGCTCGCCGGACACCTTCGGCAGTCTTTCGGCACGCGGTTCTGTCTCATTTCGCTTTTCCACTGAGAGCTTATCTGACAGCAGCGAGGCGATCACACCAAACACAAGGGCCCAGAATGGCGCGCTAATGCCCAGCAGGTTGAGCGAACTCATGCCAACGACAAATGCGACGAAAGCACCCACCTGATTGCCCAGCCTTGGGCCGAACGCGCCCTGCAGCGAGCTGAGCAGCACACCAATCATTGCCAGCCCGGCGACCACACCAATAAGGGGTTTAGGCAAAGCCATGACGAACGGAACGGCAAGGCCTGCCACCAACCCAAAAGCCCCGAATAGAATGCCATTGACAACTGTGGCGCCATAGCGTTTGTCCTTATCCTCTCCCGCTTGTTCTGATGAACAAATCGCCGTCATTGGCCCGGCGATATTCGCATTGTGGCCACCCATCATGCCGGCGACAATGCCGCCAATCCCGCTGATGACAGTCATGGCATTGATAGGCGGTTTATAGCCCTCGGCCATGAGCACACCGATGGCCTGAGCGTTCTCGGCGCCAATCACCAAAGCCGCAAGAGGCACAGCAATTCCAAAGAATGCCCCCAGGGTGAAGACCGGCGCTGTGAACTGCGGCATGACAAATGCAAGATCCGTTGCCCCTGTCTGCAGTCCCCCGGTGGCCAGGGTAACAATCAGCCCCACAACCAGTGCGGCCAGCACGGGTGGGACACGACGCGTCAGCCGGCCGGTCAGAAAGAAGGCAAGTGCAGCCAGCCCGGCGATCAATGGCGCAGCGCTCACCGCCTCCACGGCACCGATACCGAAGCGTATCATTGCGCCGGCAATCATCGCCATCACAATTGGCATGGGTACCCAGCGCATAATGCGCCCAATTACACCCGTAACGCCAAGAATCAGCACCAGCACCCCGGCCATGATAAAGGCGCCAATTGCTTCCTGATATGAGAATGTCGCGAAGGCGGCGGCCATGATAGCAGCGCCAGGAATGGAGTATGCCCCGGTAATCGGCATACGGTAGCGCATTCCCATAAAAATACTGATGATCCCGCCCAGCAAATAAATTGCCAGCAACCACGCGACGGTCTGCCCGTTGCTTAACTGCCCCGCCTGGGCGGCGCCAATCACGATCAATGCCGGGCCGGAGCAACCAAAAATGGCGGCAACCAGGCCCGCACTCACCGAATTGAGATTCAGGGCGGCAGGCAAGCCCCTTAATCCCGCCACCCATCCGGGCGCTGCCGGGTCCTTGTGGGTAACTTGCTGCTCCACCGCTGATTGTCCTGTATGCATACTTGTCTCCTGTAAGGCGCCGACAATAATCGAGCCTTTTGTTGTAACGGACATGCCGGCGCCTTGCCGGCGGGTACGCCCGATATTTTATTTACCCGTAAAATTGGCCTTGCGCTTGGCGTGAAATGCCTCCACTCCTTCGCGGAAATCCTCTGAACTGCGCAAACGGCTATAGCAATGCCCCTCCAGTTCAATCGCGGCGGTCAACGAAGCATCCTCGCTGTCATTCAGTAATTTTTTGGCAGTGCGTTGGGCCAGCGGTGAAAACTTCAACAGTTCAGCCACAAGCTTGTCGGTCGCCGCTTCAAGCTGGTCATCTTCCACGCACTCCAGTGCCAGCCCCCAGTCGTAGGCCTGTTGGCCAGGGATGCGGCGCGATCGCATGACGATGTCCTTGGTACGGCCGATACCGACCATTTTCTGCAATCTGGCCGAGCCGCCAGAACCTGGAATTTGCCCCAATTTCTGCTCAGGCAGTGCGTATTCCGTTGTCGTGGTCACGATACGAAAATCGCAGGCCAGCGAAATTTCAAAACCCACGCCGAAGCAGTAGCCACGGTTGGCGGCAATAACCGGCTTGGAGCAGCGTTCAGGCGAAGCATTGTTCCAGGCCAGTTTGGACTCATGTTCGGGCGAGGCCTCCAGAAAACCGCGAATATCACCGCCGCTGGAGAAATGTTCACCCTCGGAACGTAAAACGATGACGCGTACGTCGTCATTGGCGTCCAGCGCTTCGAAAACCAGACGAAGTTGCTCGCGCTGAGGCATGGCAATGATATTAAATGGCGGCCGCGCCAGGACAATGTCTGCACGCTGCCCGGCCGGATCGATATCGACCCGGAATCCATCCAGGTTTTCCAGCAGGTCATGCGCAGGGTGTTTGATTTGACTCATTCGGTATTCCTTATTTAAAGTTCAATTAGCAAGATCTATAGCGGGTGCGCAATCGGCGTCGGTTTCATACTCACCGGACACCAGCTTGCGACGCAGAATTTTCCCGACAGGTGATTTCGGTAATGCCGCCACAAAAACATATTCACGCGGTCGCTTGAAGTTGGCCAGGTCGGTGGATCGGCAGTACCGGTCAAGTTCCTGGGCATCCACGCGTCCTTGGCGTTTGACGAATGCCACCACCCGGTGCCCCCAACGTTCATCCTTGACGCCGGCCACGGCCACTTCATCAACAGCAGGGTGCAGGGAAATCACAGATTCGATATCCACTGGAGAGATGTTTTCTCCGCCACTGATAATCATGTCGTCCACACGTCCGCTAACAAACAATTCGCCGTCGGCATCGTAGTAGCCAATATCACCAGTGAAATACCAGCGACCGATCAGCGATTTCTCGTTGGCGTCCGGCCGATTCCAGTAACCCTCGAAGGCCTCGTCGCCATCCAGGTGGGCAATAATCTGGCCCTCCTGCATGGGCCGCACCCGATCATCCGGGTTGACGCTGCCAAGCTCGACCACGCGCAGGCGGCAATTGATGGCAGCGCGCCCGCAAGACCCGGCCTTATGCCGCGCATTCTGGGTGATCGCCATGGTGTAGACCTCGGAACTGCCATAGTGATTGACAAACAGGTCTGGAGAAAACGCCTTGTCGATCCGGCGCAATAGCGCTTCGGACATCGGTGCACCGGCAAATCCCAGCTTGCGCACCCGGCTGACGTCAGTGGCGGCAAATTTGGGATGAGACAGCATATCGTGATAAAGCGTGGGCACAAGGTACAGGTTGGTCACACCCTCGGCTTCTATAAGCGATAAAGCCTGCTCGACATCGAATTTGGGCATGCACACAAAACAACCGTCGATGAGGGCCATGGAAAGTAAAGAGCGCACCCCCATTGTGTGGTAAAGCGGCATGACCCCCAGGGTACGTTCCCCGCTGGCATAGAGGTTCTGTGCGACGTGAGCCAGGGCCGCAGCGCGCTCCTGCCGATGCCTGCGCGGCACACCCTTGGGTTTGCCTGTGGTGCCCGAGGTGTATAGCATGAGAGAGAAGTCTTGCGCACTGGCGCGCGAAACGCCATCGATCGGTGTGGCCGCCAGCAGGTCTTCGAACCGATGGCTGCCGGGCACGCCCTCGCCCGTCGCAATCGCGCCGATGCCTGAGACCCGCTCGGACGCTCGCACCGCGTCGATGCAGGAATCATCGTAGATAATGAGTTTGGCGGTTGAATCGGCAATACAGTAATCGATCTCGTCGGCCTTGGATCGCCAGTTAAGAGGAGTGACGATCACGCCAAGCAGTTGGCAGGCCCAATGCACCGTCGCCATCTCCCAGCGATTCTGCATCACGACCAGCAGGTGATCGCCGTGTCCAAGTCCCTGTTTTTCAAGGCCACCGGCGACAGTTTTGATAATATCGAACCATTGCGCATAGGTCAGGCGCTTTCCCTCGGCCACCAGGGCCGGCGCGTTCGGGTTACGTTCAACACTTTGAATAAAAGTGCTTCCCAGATCAAGCATGTGAAGTCTCCGCTTTTTCAGTTTTCAATTGGTGAGCGACCTCGAGGATGGCCTCTACGATCGGTGTGTAGCCGGTGCACCGGCACAGGTGGCCGGACAGCATGTCGCGAACCTGCGCTTCGGTCGGATTGGCAAACCGCTGAAGAAAATCCACACAGGACATAAGAATGCCGGCAGTGCAAAAGCCGCATTGCAATGCGTGGTGTTTCTTGAATGCCTGTTGCAGGACACCGAGCGTGCCATCTTGGTTGCCCAGGCCCTCGACAGTGCGCAGGTCGCATCCATCCACCTGGCGAGCCAGGCACAGGCAGGATCGCGTGGCGACCCCATCTATCTGTACCGTACACGCGCCGCATACACCATGCTCGCAACCCACGTGGGTGCCTGTGGCTCCCAGTTCGTGCCGGATGAAATCGGACAGCAGCATGCGGCTTTCAGCGTGACCGCTGCGGGCGACGCCGTTGACCGTAACCTGGATGGGATGTCTGGTATGTTGTTCCGACATGATTAGTCCTTGTTGTTTGCGCAACGGGAAAGCGCCGTTTCGATCGTCTTGTGTCCCAGCTCCCGCACCAGATGACGCCGGTATGCCGCCGAGGCATGCTGGTCGTCCTGTGCGTTCAGTTGCCAGGCCAGATCATTCAATTGTTCCTTGTACGAAGCCTGGCCGTTGCGCGCCCATTGCACCACCACTGGTTTATCGGCAACACCGCCAATTCCCAGTCGTATCATTTCTGGTCCCGCATCTACTGCGCAAGCCACAACCGCAAAGTCGCCACGGCGCAACGCAAACTCATCGAACGCATAGCCGTGCCCTTCCCTGGCCACCGGAAAGCGTACCTCCGTCACCATTTCATCGGACTTCTTGGCGGTGGTCAGCATACCTTGCTGGAACTGCACCGAATCCAGTTCACGAGACCCTTTCCGTGAGCGCAGGACAACCCGGCCGCCCAGCGTCGCCAGACACAGGGGCAGCTCTGCACTGGGATCCGCATGCGCGATCGAACCTACAACAGTTCCCCGGTTGCGGATCTGATAGTGAGAAATAAACGGGATCGCCTCTGCCAGCATAGGGACGGCCTGCACCAGATCAGGCCAGTATTGCAATTGCGCCTGTGTGGTGCTGGCGCCGACACACACCATGTTTTTTTCCTGCCTGAGAAAATTCAGTTCCTCACACCGTGAAATATCCAGCAGATAAGTTGGCTGGGCCAGCCGCATGTTCAGCAGAATGACCAGCGACTGACCGCCGGCCAGTATGCGAGCGTTTTCTCCCGCTTCATGCAGCCATTGCAGTGCCTGGGAAATCTGCTCAACGCGCTTGTATTCAAATGCCAGTGGCTTCATTTCTTTATCCTCAGAAAACGCAACACGCGGTGCCAGATGCCACCGGAGCCGCTAACTGCGCCCTGTCCCGATGCCTGGCGGCCAAGCTGTTCGAACAACTGGCCCAGTACCATGCGGGCGGCGCCTTCCAGCATGCGGCCGCCCACAGCGGCAACCTTGCCTTGCACTTCGGCTTCATACTGGTATTTCATTAACGTGCCGTGCTCATTGGCCTGCAGCACAATGTCACCGCCACCTTCTGCGCGGCCAAGCGATGAAATACCCGTACCCTGCAAATGCAGTGAATATGGCCGATTAATATTGGTCAGGGAAATGGTGGCTTCATAGCGCGCCTTGATCATGCCGATGCTGATGGTGACGTCGGCGCGATACTGGTTCTGGCCGATGCGCTGCAGTTCCCGGCAGCCCGGAATGACCCTGGCAAGCGCTTGCGGGTCCATCAGCACATCGAATACTTCGTCGGGCGACGCAGGGATTTGCGTACTACCCGATGCGGACAGCGCGTGTCCACGTCCGGTTTTCCTGGCCGGCTTCTGAACCTGAACGCCTTCAGAGGGCGGCGGATCCTCAAAACCGATGAGATCGAGCACCCGGTTCGGTGTCAGCGGCAGGCGGATATCCGCCTGCCCCCCCAACGGGCTCAGTGCGTCTGCCACGGCATTGGCAATGCACACGGGAGTGCTCATATTGTTGCCTTCGCCCAATCCTTTGGCGCCCAATGGCGTGAACGGGCTGGGCGTTTCCAGGTGAACGATCACAGGATCGGGCACTTCATAGCTTGTGGGCACCAGGTAATCTGCGAACGTACCAGACTGAAACCCACCATCGTCGCCATAACGGAACTCCTCCAGCAAGGCGGCGCCCAGCCCTTGCGCAAACGCGCCCCGGATTTGTCCGTCTGCCATGGCAGGGTTCAGTAGTTTTCCCGCATCGTGGGCGGTCACATATCGGTCTATGGTGACGCGTCCGGTCTGGCGGTCAATCTCCAGCGCGCAAATATCGAAGGCAAAGCCATAAGCAGCCGATGTATTGACCCGATCATCTTCGGTTGGTGCACCCAGGGACTCTGGTGTCCAGAATTCGGTGACCCTCATGCCGGGCGCCATCCCTGCCGGCAACTCGGCAGGCGCCCAGTGGGCGCTACTGGCAAGGCGTGCAAAAGGCAAGGCTTTTTCCGGCTGGCCCGCCCGAAACACCATGCCGCCTTCGAAAGCGATGTCCGAAGCGTCGCACGCAAGCTGATGGGCGGCCACGTCGGCCATTTTGCCCTTCAGCCGCGTTGCGGCCAGATGGACGGTCCCTGCGACCGCACCGGCAAAACGACTGGAGTAATTACCTGCAGCGACCGACCAGGCATCCTTGTCCGTATCGAAATCCACGTTTACGTTGATGTCTTTAGGCTGTAAACCGAACACGTCCGCTACCACCTGGGCGCAAACCGTGACATGGCCTTGCCCGGCCGGCGAAGACGCGATAATGACGGTAACGCCGCCAAGCAAATCGATGCTGACAGTCGCGGCCGCGATGCCGCCATTCTTGGGGCCGGCCTTGGCCCGCTGCTGCGGCGTCAGCGCAACGGTGATGTAACCCATATTGGAGATGGATGGTTCCACGATCGCCGCATAGCCGATACCGTACAACCTTCCCTGTGCACGGGCCTGCTCCCTTCTTTGTAGCAGTTCTTCAAGGCCACCCTGGGCTATGGCCGCGTCCATGGCTTGCGGATAATCACCAGAGTCAAGCAGCGCGCCTGCTGCTGCCCGATACGGGAATTGGTCCGGCTGAACAAAATTGCGTCGATAGACATCCAATGGATCCATCTTCAGATGCTGCGCGATGCGTTGCACCATGCGCTCAAGGGCAAAATAGACCTGCGGGCCGCCAAAGCCGCGCACCAAACCTGAAGGCATCTTGTTGGTGACCACCACGCGATTGCGCACCTGCAGATCGGTGATACGGTAGGCCCCGGTCAATATGCCATGCATGCGGTAGAAGGTGGCAGGCTCGGGTGCTCTCAGGTATGCGCCGACATCGTCCATCTGGTCCAGGTCAAGTGCCTGAATCCGGCCGTCGCTGTCAAAAGCGGCCTGGATAGTGGCTTTGCGCCCATTGGCCGCCGTTGCCGCGCTCAGGTGTTCCAGCCGGTCTTCCACCCACTTTACCGGCGCGCCCCCTGCCTTGCGGGAAGCCAGGCACATTAAAACCACCGATGTAAACACAGCCTGCTTGACGCCAAAACTGCCGCCAGAGTCGGGCGCGGAACGGTGCCGCAGGCGATTGCCGGGCACCTGTAGCGCCAGCGACATGACCGCGTGCATCGAAAACGGTCCCATGAAGTTCGAACAGACGTCATATCCTGCATCGCCCGCAAGATGCTCGGCGATCACCACCCCGCATTCAATCGGCGTACAGGAGTTGCGAGGGTATTCGATGGTGAGCGACAGACTATGCTCGGCCTCCCGGAAACGGGCTTTCGGATCTCCGTAAGTGAACTCGCGCTCATGCAGCACGTTCGTACCGACCGCTTCGTGCAATATTGCAGATTCGTCGGATATGGCGCCGTCGATGCTACTGACAGCGGGCAAGGCTTCAAATTCGACCTTAATGCCGTCCAGGGCATCCTCTGCCAGATAGCGGTTCTCGGCAATGACAACTGCAATCGGCTCGCCGACGTAGCGCACCTTGTCCATGGCCACTGCCCACATTTGCATGGGCATTTTTACCCCATTGATAAATGGGCGCGACCAGGCCCGGACATCTTCAGGCGTGAGCACCGCCCTGACCCCGGGCATTTTTTCCGCCAGGGAAACGTCAATGGATTTGATGCGAGCGTGAGGATAACTGGAGCGATAAACCGCAGCATGCAAGGTGCCGGGTTTGACCGCCAGGTCATCGCCAAAGCGGCCCCTTCCTGTAAGGAGCGGGATGCTTTCAAACCGCTCGACTCTCTGACCGACAAATTTGCTCACGCCACTGGTTGGCGTGGTTTCAACGGTGCCCATGCACTGCCTCCGAAAATACCGTGGTTGGAGCCAATGCATCCGGGCTGACTGGCAGCTCAGGTTATCCTGGGATTTTGGCTCCTGTTCATTATTCGTGTTGTTTTTCTAATGGCTTTTCTATCGGGCCGGCATGGCCCGATACGAATATATGAACGCGTGACCGACAGTATAGAAATGGGTCACGGCAAAAGCTTTACCCAGCAGTCCGGTCAATTACCTTTGAGTCTGATTTTTTTAATTCAGATGTCGCGTGCCCCGGCAGCACCGCCATCCCTCTGCGAGTGCGCGGCTGGCCGCAACAAGCCTGCTTGCACAAGCACGCGCGCCGTTCGCACAAAGAGACATGAATTATGCTTGTGACAGTGCAGCGTCCAGGGAGTCCAACGCCTGCGCTGCTTCTTTGGCCGCCGGTCTGATTACAATTTCGTTTGAAATCATGTCGCTGGACTGAATCAGCTTGCGGGTGTAACCATGCTGCGGAGATTTCAGAATATCGTGCACGCTGCCATATTCCACTGCCCGGCCGTCTTTCATCACAATAACGTCATGGGCCATCGCATGAATCACATCCATATCATGCGTGATGAGCAAATAGCTCAGGCCCAGCCGTTTTTGCAGGGACTGCAACAGGCTGAGCACCTGTCTCTGAATGGTCACGTCCAGCGCACTGGTAGGTTCATCCAGGACAAGAATATCGGGATGCGTAATCAAGGCTCGGGCAATGGCAATGCGCTGCCGCTGTCCTCCCGAAAACTCGTGTGGATAACGCTCCAGCAGGTTCGGAAACAGGCTCTCGGTCAGCCCGACTTCATCGAGCATCGCCTGCACGCGCGCACGAACAGCCTGGGCCGACAAGGCTGGTTCGTGAAAGGACAAAGCCTCTCCCACGATCCTTAGCACTGACATCCGTGGGCTTAGCGATGCATAGGGGTCCTGGAACACCACCTGGATTTTGCGCCGCAATGCCTTCAGTGCGTCAAACCCTTGCTTTCTGGCCGTGTTCCAGGTCGAACCGGCAATCGCAATGTCGCCCCGGAACGGCAAAAGGCCTAATATGGCCTGGGCCAGTGTCGATTTTCCCGAGCCTGACTCGCCGATAATACCCAGTGTCCTGCCACGGTGCAGAACAAGTGAAATATCCTGCGTGGCCGGAAAATGGCGGGGCCGGAAAATGTCCGCCAGTGAGGTGGCAGCAAGGCGGTAATCGACGCAGACGTCGCTTGATTCAAGAACGGTCTCAGGTTGATCCGCACCGGCGGCAACTTCCACCACATCTCTGACCGGCGTGCTGTCCAGCAGTTTTTTCGTATAGGCGTGGCGTGGCGCCGAAAACACATCGCTCACGGCACCCGCTTCAACGATCCGTCCCGCCTGCAGGACGATGACGCGCTCGGCGAATCGGCGAACCAGATTCAGGTCATGGGTAATGAGCAGCACCGCCATATTGCGCTTGCGCTGAAGCTGATCGAGCAGGGCGAGAATCTGCACCCGCAAGGTGACATCAAGCGCAGTGGTTGGCTCATCGGCAAGCAGCACCCGAGGCTCGCTGGCCAGTGCCATGGCAATCATGGCGCGTTGCCGCTGCCCGCCGGATAATTGATGCGGGTAGGCCCGTGCACGCCTTGCGGGGTCCGGGATCTCGGTTTCGGCCAGGCGCTCCACCGCCCCGCTCCAGGCTTGCCGTGCGTCCAGGCCGTGCTTGACGCGATAGACTTCGGCAATCTGCTCGCCCACGGTGTACAAAGGATTGAGCGCTGTCATGGGTTCCTGAAATATAACAGCGAAATCACGTCCTCGCACCGAGGTCAAATCGCGCTCCGACATGCGGGCAAGGTCAACGCCGTCAAACACGATCTTGCCCTCAATTGACGCCCCCGCTATCAACTTCAATATACTCAGCGCGATGACGCTTTTGCCCGAACCGGACTCGCCAACCAGGGCGATTTTTTCTCCGGCAGAAACGTCAAACGTCACATCATGCACGACTTGTTTGTCGCCAAAGCGGATGTCCAGTCCTTGAATATTCAGCAGTGGTTCGTTCATAGTATTCCTGGAAGATTAATCGTTACGCAGCGCTCTTTCATTGTGCCGGCTGTTGTGGTCGTGAACACGACTCCCGAACAACCAATTCGGTGGGCACCACGATAGTGCTCGCCTGCCATTGACCTGCCGAGCCAAGACGATGCAAAAGCAGATGGGCCGCTTCGCAGCCCAGTTCATAGGCCGAGTAGCGAACCACCGTGATCGCCGGTTGCACCAGTTCAGCCAGTTCACTGTCATTTGTGGTGATCAACGAGATATCCTGGGGAATACGAATATCGGCAGCGCGACAGGCCGACAACACGCCACGCAACAGTCTGCGACCTAAAGCAAGAACCGCAGTCGGCGCACTACTCAATGCAAACAAGAGTTGCATTTCACGCGAGCCAAATGCCGCATCCGCGATGCGCTCATGGGTGCGGATCAGCGCCGGGTCAGGACTCATGCCATATTCGTGGTGCGCCTGCATAAAGCCACGCAATCGATCCCGACCGACGAAATTGCATTGACCGCCTGTAATGAGGGCGATCCGCCTATGGCCTAAATCAAGCAGATAGCGCGTTGCCTGCAATGTGCCTTCGTAATGATCAGCAACCACTTTTCCTGCTATCTGAACAGACACATCGCGCTCTATCATGACCACAGGAAAACTCGCACGAGACAGGGACGCCAGCACTTCAGGATTAATTTCATCTGTGATGGTGAAGATCAATCCGTCGGCCTGCCTCTGGCCGAAAAGTTCAATCAGGCTGCACTCCTGTTCCGATGATTCATTGCTGCTGCCCACAATCAATTGATAACCGGCCTTGGTCAGGACGCTTTCAGCACCCTTGATCATGGAGGCAAACAGCGGATTGTCCAAATCAGAAAAAACAAAGCCGATCATGCGAGACGTTCTTTCTCTCATGTTCTGGGCAAGCATGCTGGGTTTCCAATTCAGCGCAACCATGGCCTCTTTGACACGTAACCGGGTCAACGGCATCACGTTATTGACGCCATTGACGACACGAGATACCGTGCCGACCGAAACGCCTGCCAGTCTGGCCACATCACGAACAGTGGGACGACTCGCCTTGTTATTTGAAGAACGCGTTACAGACATCCTGGAATTTTCTATCGCAAATGAATCGATTCACATAGTGGCATATATTGGCGCCCGTTCAAAAGACTGGTTTCTTATTTTCAAATACCAAAAAATCAAATCCGGCTCTATTGCGTGCCTGATTACCCTTGTAACCCTGTGCATTGGCCGCAAACGGCAGCAACATGGGTCGAATCGTATAAATAAATTCTTAATATGTATTTTTTGCATATGAAATGAATCGTTATCATGACCCCTCTTGAATATCACAACAGTGATTTTTTTACGGGCAGAAAAAATGATTCAACAAGGCAGCAGATTTTTCTCTTTACCCAAGCTTGCAAGTCTGGCGCTTGTTATCGGTCTGCTGGGATCGGCAACCACTCATGCACAGCAGACGCCGGTTCGTGGTGGTTCGCTGACCGCCATTGCGCAGCCCGAACCCAATGTGCTGACCAATGCATTCAACACGAGCTTTTCGATCGGCGTGATCGCCAGCAATGTACTTGAAGGCTTGCTCAGCTTTGACGAAAAGCAACAGCTGCAGCCGTCGCTGGCTACCTCCTGGGAAGTATCGAAGGATGGAAAAACAATCACCTTCAAACTTCGCCAGGGTGTCAAGTGGCACGATGGCAAGCCGTTCACTTCGGCCGATGTGCAGTTCAGCGCAATGGAAGTTTGGAAGAAAACGCATCCGCGCAGCCGCAATACCTTTGCAGCGATCGAGTCGGTCGACACGCCAGATGAACACACCGTTGTTTTTCACTTGACGCACCCGTCACAAGTGGTATTCAGTTCGCTTAATGCCATTGAAGGGCAGGTCCTTCCCAAGCATCTGTATGCGGGAACCAATATTCTTAGCAATCCCTATAACCTGAAGCCCGTTGGCACCGGCCCCTTTGTTTTCAAGGAATGGAATAAGGGACAATACATTCTGCTGGAGCGCAATCCAGACTACTGGGATACCGGCAAACCGTATCTGGATAAATTGATTTTTCGTTTCATCCCGGACGCCGCTTCAAGAGCCGCCGCCCTGGAAACCGGTGAGGCGAACTACGCCCCGTTCGATCCCGTTCCGTTGTCAGACATTCAACGCATCAAATCCAATCCTAATCTTGCCGTCAGTCTGGATGGCTATGCATGGCAATCGGCTTATGTTTTTCTGGAGTTCAATCTACGCAATCCGATCTTGCAGAAAACCCAAGTGCGTCACGCCATCGCTTATGCAATTGATCGCAAGGCCCTTGTGGATACGGTTTGGTATGGTTTGGGCAAGCCGGCAACCGGGCCCATTCCGTCCAGCCTGAAAAACTTCTACACGGCCGACAATGTGCCCCAATACGCGTTCGATCCGAAACGGGCAGAGCAATTGCTCGACGCCGCAGGTTACCCACGCAAGGAGAACGGCGTGCGATTCACGTTGACCCAGGAATACCAGAATTTTCACGAGGCGTTCAAGAACAATGCGGAATACATTCGCCAGTCGCTCAAGCGTGTCGGCATTGAAGTCGAGATCCGCAACCGCGATATCCCGGGGCATTTGAAGGCGGTTTATACCGATCACAACTTCGATATCAATACGGGTCGATGGGTTCCGACGCTGGATCCGCAGGTAGGTGGATTCCGCCATTACTGGTCCAAGTCAATCGCGCCGGGCGTCGCCTGGACCAATGCATCGGGCTATTCAAATCCGGAAATGGACCAGATCATCGAGGCTATCCAGACAGAAGCCGACAGCGCAAAACGAACCGAATTATTCCACAAGTTCCAGCAGCTGGCGCAGCAGGATCTGCCGGTGATTCCGCTGTTTGAACAGGCCAATTTCACCGTATACGGAAAAAAACTGCATGGCCTGAACAAAGCCCCCGACGGAGCGCTGTCCTCATTGAAGACACTCTGGCTTGAGCCTTGAGACTTTAGTCGCAATGGCGGCAAACCAGACAAATGTACTTACTAC
>JBOIGK010000632.1:0-3660 GCA_050742695.1 Advenella sp.
CCTCTCCACTGTCTGCCAGCCGCGGATTTTTTGGCTGCCGGCATTTTTCAAAAGCCAACGACTATCTCCAGACTCATGGCCAGGCGCCGATCGATTGGCAGGTGTAAGCAAAATTTGATCGAAATGAGGAGACTTTATTGACTTGTATCAAAATGTATTTTCATTAATGCTTTCACAATAGCGCTTATTCTCACTGGAAGGATTAAGCCTATGGTCAGAGGTGGTCTATCTGTTTGTGAATTCCTGGCTCGCTTGCCCATGTTTGAAGGCTTGACACCGGCCGCAGTCAAGACAATAGCGCTGTCAGTCACACACCGCTCGTTCCACAAGGGCGCACTCATTCATGACATCATTGAAAAAGGCGCACCCCGCAAAGGGTTTCACATTGTCGTCAACGGCAGCGTCAAGCTGTTGTTTGTCGCCCCCAATGGTGGCGAAAAAGTCATACGCACGCTGGGGCCGGGAGACAGCTTTGGAGAAGAGGGCGTCTTTTTGGATAATATGGAAAATCTGGTGTCGGCACAGGCCACCAGCAGTCTGTTTTTAGTGCATATTTCAAAGGACGGTATGCTTGCCCTGCTTGAGCGCGAGCCGGCATTTGCCATGCGCATGCTCAGCAACATGAGTCGCCGGGTATATGCGTTGCTTAAGGACATTGAATCTTACACGCTCAAATCCGCTACTCAGCGCGTGGTCGACTATTTTCTTGAGCATGCGCAGCTTCAGGATGGCGGGCAGTTCCACTTTGACACTAATAAGGCGCTGGTTGCTTCACTGCTGAACATCACCCCAGAGCATTTTTCGCGTATCATGCGCGATCTGTGTGCGCGCAACCTCATCACGGTAGAAGGCAGGACCGTCTATATTCCCGATCCGGCCCGCCTGCAGACCTACGAAACCCTGGGCAGCAGGTAACGTTGTGTACCCGCACTCCAGCCTTGTCTCATCGCATGTGGGCAATGCTGTCCTGGCCAGTGTGTTCTGGCAGCAGGATTTTATATGCTCATGCAAATAGAGGTTTCAGTCGACGGTTAAATCGCCGTTTAAACCTGGCTTTGTGTTGTGAGCTGTGCCTGCGCGTCTTGGGGCAGTCCCACTTCAAAAACATTCAAGGTCATTGAGATCAGGGTGTAGTACCCTGCCAGCCCAACCAGGTCTACGACATTGTCCTGACCCAGCGTGTCAATTGCCTTATCGTACAGCCACTGGGGTATCTGACGGGTAGTAACCAGTGTGTGCACAAAATCATGTACAACCTGCTCATCTTCCTGCGCAAAGGGAATGGGTTGATGGTTATTCATCAGCGCGTCTATGGTTGCCTGTGAAACCCCCGCTTTGAGCGCGATTGGCTTGTGTGCCCACCATTCAAATTCAGACTGCCACAGCACCGCCATCGTCAAAATAGCCAGTTCAGACAGGCGGGTGCACAGGCTCGAGTCATAGCGGCAGTATTGGCCCAGCGCCTGCGCATGTTCGGCCAGACCGGGCCGGTTCAGCCAGATGGCCAGCGGCCCGCGTACCTGACCGCGTGGGCCTGCGGCAATAGCAGCATATACCTGCTTTTGATGGTCGTTCATATTGGCCGGATCCGGCGCTGATAGGCGGGTCATCGTGTTCCTTACTTGATAATGTTGAACAGGGTGCGTTTGGTGTTTCTGAAGTGCGGGCGTACCCGGCTGCTCCAGTCGGTGCCCCGGACTGTGAGCCATTGCGGTGAACCAAAGGTGTCTTGTGTCTGCAGCAAATAGAGCGCGTGGTAGCGCGGCACGCTATCAGGGTTGTATAGGCGCATGGCCCTGACGGTGCCTGGTACGGCCGCCAGGCCTGGCATATGTTCGTGCGTATACCAGTCATTGAAGTCGGCTTCGGCGGCGGCGTCAACATCGGTTTCCACAACGTAATGCCAGGTCGCTGTTTTGTCCCAGGCCTGGCCACGCAGATCCAGCGTGAGCTGCAACAGGTCTGTGCTCGCATTGGGGTAGTATTGTGCAATGGCAGTTGCCAGCGTATCGGTCGGCCTGACTTCGCCTGTGGTTTTGGCTGGCTTTTGCGGCGAGGTGCTATCCAGGGCATCTGCAAGATAGATATAAGTCTCGGGGGCATCTGCGGCATGGCACAGGTGGGCACGATTGTCGCTGGCGTCCAGGACGTTGCTGAGCAACGCATCGCAGTGCTCGCGGGTCAGCCGGATGCCGGGAATACGAATAACAATAACAGTTGACATAGTCATTCAGCCGCTCCGGTTGTCTGGCTACCATCGAATCGATAGAGCACCTGGGGGTTGTCGACAAGGATTTTGTCGCGCAGTGCGGAATCCTCGCATAGGGCACCGAAGATATTGAGCAACAAGCCATCGTCAGGCACCTGGCCTGTGACATTGGGGTGCGGCCAGTCGCTGCCCCACAGGGTACGATCGGGCATGGCGTCAATAATGGCTTTCATGAATACGTGGCCTGCCGTATAAGGTGCGGCGCCGCCGGCCAGCCGATCCACGCCAGAAATCTTGACCCAGGCCTGCTGGCAGTGACGCAGTTGCAGCAATGCTTCAAAGGCTTCACTATGTAAGCCTTTATTCGTGTCTATTCGCCCCATATGATCAATCACAAAGGGGACAGGCAGATTTTTAAGGTCCGGCAGCAGGCGCAGCAGTGAAATCTCATCGGCGTGAATACAGATATGCCAGCCCAAATCGGCAATTTTGCCGGCCATGGCCGTCACGTCGTCGATTGTTGCGCCAGCCAGATGAGCTACGAAATTGAAACGCACGCCTCGAATGCCGGCCTGGTCCAGTCGCTGCAACTGATCCCGATTCACGTGTGCCGGTAGTAGCGCCACCCCGCGATATTGACCTTGACTTCGTTCTATGGCGTCTGTGATCGCTGCCATATCATAACCATGGCAGTTGGGCTGGACCAGTACGGCCCGGTGCAGACCCAGATTGGCCTGTTTGGTATTCAGATCGTCAAAGCCTGCATCGGGTGGCGTATAGGAGCGATTGGCGTCAAAAGGAAAGCGCTCGGCCGGGCCGAAAATATGACAATGGCTGTCGCAGGCATTGACGGGAACATCGAAGTTGATCTTTTCGGTGTGCTTTTTTGCCGGCGCACAGTCAAACATGGGTCGCGTTCCTTGGTGATATTCAAAGGCGGTATTGCAGAAGTGGTATTTCAAGCGGCATATTAGCTCGCTTGTTGTTCATCTTAGTAGGCTGTGGCAGCAAGTGCAATGGGCCGGTTTTGAATTCTGTTATGCATAAAACGTATACACCACCAGCTAGTGGCGATAGCGCAAGGTGCGGCATGTGGAAATGCCGCTGTCGGATTCTGCGAATTGCACCGGTTTTCGCTGCACGGCACACTATCTGCCTCATCAATCAATTGGAGGATAGGTATGCATGAACGTTTAAAAGCGCAACGCGGGCAGGGCATGACCGAGTACATTATTGTTGTTGCCCTGGTGGCTATTTCTGCTATTGCAGTGTTTCAGCTGTTTGGTCAAACGCTGCGTTCGCAGACCGCAGCCATTGCCAGGGAACTGGCCGGCGAAGACGGCTCCGCCGAATCCCAGGCCGCCCGCAGCGCGGCTGAGCGCGCAGCAGGGCAAACGGCAGCCAAATCGCTCAAAAGCTTTACGGGCAATGCAGACGCTGCCGGTGGCGGC
>JBOIGK010000633.1:0-2855 GCA_050742695.1 Advenella sp.
CGTATACCTTGTCCTGCGAGACCAGCGTGGTCAGTACGCTGCCAGCATCGTCGGCGTTGACCAGATTGCCGGCTGTGACCTCAGCCCTACCTGCAAGACCCGAAATCGGTGCGCGCACTTGTGTCCACTCAACGTTCAGAAGCGCAGCACTCACGGCTGCCTCCGCCGCCTGTGCATCCGTTTGTGCGACTGCGGCGGCGGTGCGTCGTTGTTCGTACATCTCCGTAGACACGGCCCGCTGAGCGACCAACACCTGTGCCCGTTTGGCTTCGCTGGCGCTTTGGCTGGCATGCGCGCGGGCGCGCGCCAGTTGGGCTTTAGCCTGTGCCAAGACAGTGTTATAGCTGCGCGCATCGATGACGAACAGCACATCGCCCTTGCGCACCTGGCTGCCTTCAGTGAAGGCGACGCGCTCTATGTAGCCGGAGACGCGCGGGCGCAGTTTAACGGTTTCGACCGCATTAATACGGCCGTTGTAGTCGTCCCACAGACTGACGTCTTGCAGCGCGACTTGGGCGACGCTGACTGATGGAGGTGGCATGGACGCCGTTTGTGGCTGGTCACTGCAGCCAGATAGCAGCATGAAGGTCATGACACTGACAACCCATGCGGCCAATAGTGGTCGCTTGCGGTAAGACATAATGGAGGAATACATTGAAGGTGCTTCTGTTGAAAATGAAAGGAAAAATCAAAACGGGGACGCTGGATCACAACCGCAATACCGTGTGTCGTTCAGCGCAGAGTGCAGAATTCGTTTCGGTCTGGCGAGGGCAAATGCCAATTGATTACAATATAGTCTTAACCATAAAATAGATAAATAGTTAAAAATGCGATAGACTGTTGTCTGTAAAGACAATAATTGCTACGAGTTTAAGCAAGCCGTTCCAGAGGGTCGGGCTCACCTCGGTCTGTTGGTTGATACCTAATAAAAGTTACCTACTATGTCTACGAACACATCAATAGATCTACCAGAAATGAGATTATTCGCGGCGGTTGTGACCGATGGCTCCTTCACGGCGGCCGCGGATCGACTCGGCACAGATAAGGCGCGCGTCAGCCGCGTCGTCCGACGTATGGAAGAAAAACTCGGCGCTCAGCTTCTTACCCGATCGACACGTCATCTCAGCGTTACGGAGGTCGGGCGCGACTACTTCGAACGCGCCATGTGTATCCTGACTGCCGCTGAGGCAGCCCAGGCTTCCGTAGCGCAACAGTCCAGAGAGCCAAAAGGACTGATCAAAATCACGGCGGGTGCTGAGTTCGGGACGATGGTCGTGGACGAATGGATCGCGGCGTTTTTGCGGCAGTCACCCAAAGTGACGGTGGAGGCGGAGTACACGAGCCGCCAGGTCGACATCATTCATGAAGGGTTCGATGTCGCGATTCGTGTCGGTACGCTCGATGATTCAGGACTCTCTGCGCGCAAGCTCGGCGAGATGGTTTTTGGGCTGTATGCCGCCCCTGACTATCTGAATCGTGGACCGGCGCTATCCACAGTTAGCGATCTGAAGTATCACGATCTGATCATGACGAGAACGCGTGGCCGCTCGAACTGGACCCTCGTCAATGGACCAAACACAGAGAGGATCACGGCGTCTCCGCGCTGTGCGGTCAATAGTACGATCTCCGCGAGAAACCTGGCGCTTGCAGGACTTGGGGTCGCGCAATTGCCTCGTTTCATGGCCGAGCCGTATCTGACAGATGGCACTTTGTCGTGGGTACTTCCTGATTGGGCAGATGCCCCCGCTCCTGTTCACGCCGTATTCGCGTCGAGTCGGTATATGGATCCCAAAGTGCGCAGTTTTGTGGATCTTATTTTGAGCACGTTTAAATGCGGTGACTGTAGCTCACGGGGAATGACGGACCGACAGGAGCAGATTGCAGCTTAGCTACTTACTATTGCACCCATCGAGTTAGATCGCTGACCGGTATTCAGGCAAAATTTGCCAGAATGTTTTAATTTAGTACATTCATGTAATAAAGCATTTCATGCATATGATAAGTGTCGCAATTAATGCAAATTTTCGGAATTATTAATTAATTGGGGTAATAGGCAAACATCATAAATATGTTTGCCTATTTTTTATTCATCAAGGTTCCGAATCGACGGGTACCTAACCACCAGTTCCTCTTTATTGCCTTGTCGACAAATGCAAAGATGTGCGGATTCTGCTTGAAAAAAATGACTTCATCAGCTTTCACATGTTTGTAGCGTGGGCTGTTCACGAAGCCAAGCGAGAGTCGCGAGTTCTTCACTGAACTAGATACGTGCAGAGAGTGCCATAGCCAGAAAGTCGGTCGCCGCACTTGTGTCAACCGAACCTGCGTTTGGGCCAGACGAGGCAGACGTCGCACGGTTCTTTCAGGAACTCATCAAGCACCGTGATCACGTCCGAGGTCTCGAATTCTCCGGCAGTGATGCGCGAAGAAATAGACCGATGCCCACGCCATCCATCACGCCAGCCAGGATGGTCTCTACACAGTTGGAGGATAGTGTGCCACGCACCGGGATGCTCAAGTGGCCTTGCGGGCCAGTAAATATCCATTCGGTCATTTGGCCATAGATCAGGCAATTGTGGCTGACGAGGTCGGCTGGTGTTTTTGGGACACCATGTCGCGGGAAGTAGTGTCAGGAACTGACGCAGACCAGGGTCGCGCGACAGCAGTTCGGGAGGCAATGGCAACACGTGCAGACGACCGAATGTTGAAGGCGCTACTAAAGCTATGTGCGCTTCCCAGTTTCATACATTGATCCTTTTTAGATCTTTTTTGAGAAAATACAGTATAGAAATAATCATTTTTCAGAGATACAGTAGGGGCTCTTACCACCTGACGAAAAGGAGTCACATATGAGC
>JBOIGK010000634.1:0-10685 GCA_050742695.1 Advenella sp.
GTTGCCCTGCTGGTGCTTGTCTATCTTGTCTACGCACTGTTGAATGCGGAGAAATTCTGACATGAGTACCCAGGCCTGGCTTAACCTCGTCCTTTTTATGGCTGTCCTGACAGCGCTGGCGCCGCCGATTGGCCGGCTGCTTGCCCGGATAGCACGTCCTGCAGCAACGTTGCGCCCGCAGCTGTTTAATCGGCTGGAGCGCGGTATTTATCAACTCTCCGGTGTGGATCCCACGGCGCAAATGGGATGGAAACGCTATCTGCTGTCGCTGATGCTGTTTAATATTGCCGGCGTGCTCGCAGTCTTTCTGTTGCAAACGGTTCAACAGTGGTTGCCGCTGAACCCGCAGCATATGGGCGCCGTGTCGGCAGATTCAGCTTTCAATACGGCGGTCAGTTTTGTGACCAATACCAACTGGCAGGGCTATGGCGGGGAAACCACCATGAGTTACCTGGTCCAGATGGCCGGATTGGCCGTACAAAATTTCCTGTCAGCGGCCACCGGGATTGCCGTGGTTTTTGCATTGATCCGCGGATTCGCAAGCAAAAGCCAGAACCACATCGGCAATTTCTGGGTGGATATAACCAGAGTAACGTTATATGCGCTGATACCGCTGTCGATCATTCTGGCACTGGTGTTTGTCAGCCAGGGCGTGATCCAGAATTTTTCGCCGTCGCTGGCCATCGATACGCTCGACGGCGGCCAGCAGACCATTGCTATGGGACCGGTGGCCTCGCAGGAAGCGATTAAGTTGCTGGGTACCAATGGCGGTGGCTTTTTTAACGTCAATTCTGCCCACCCCTTTGAAAATCCGGGGGCATTCAGCAATTTCGCACAAATGATCGCGATCCTGCTGATTCCTGCCGCCCTGTGCTTCTGCTTTGGGAGAATGGTCGGCGATCGCCGGCAGGGCTGGACAATCTACGCGGCCATGTCGGTTATTTTCGTGGTGCTCACCGTATGCGTGTTGCTGGCAGAGCAGCAGGCCAATCCTGCGTTGTCAGGTCTTTCTCTTGATCAGGCATCGCATACCTTGTTGCAGTCGGGCGGCAATATGGAAGGTAAGGAAGTGCGCTTCGGGATCGTGGGTTCGGCCCTGTTTGCCGCAGTAACAACGGCAGCCTCCTGCGGTGCAGTGGTGGCGATGCATGATTCTTTCATGCCGCTGGGCGGCATGGTGCCACTGCTGCTGATGCAACTGGGCGAGGTTGTGTTCGGTGGGGTCGGCTCTGGTTTGTATGGCATGTTGATATTCGTCATCCTGGCTGTGTTCATTGCCGGATTGATGACCGGACGAACACCGGAATACCTGGGCAAGAAAATTGAAATGCAGGAAATGAAAATGATTGCGCTGGCCCTGCTGGTGCCGCCGTTTCTGATTCTGGCCGGCACCGGTCTGTCTGTTGTGCTTGAGGTCGGCGTGGCCTCTCTGGGTAACCCGGGCGCGCATGGCTTGTCCGAAGTGCTGTATGCCTTTACCTCTGCTGCCAATAACAATGGCAGCGCGTTCGCCGGCCTGTCTGCCAACAACCTCTTTTACAACCTGATGCTGGCGCTGGCGATGTTTGCAGGACGGTTTGCTGTCATCGGCGCCGTGCTTGCCGTCGCCGGCTATTTGGCAGCAAAACAGCGGTTGCCTGCCAATGTGGGCACCATGCCCACCCATGGTGTCCTGTTTGGCGTTCTGCTTATTGGCGTTGTGTTGATCATGGGGGCGCTGACATATATTCCGTCGCTGGCCCTGGGTCCCATTGCCGAGCATGTGCAGTTGTTTTCAGTTCAGTCAGCGGAGTAACGCATGAGTAAAGTCTTATCAATGACAGACGGCATCAAACCAGCGCAGGTATTGCGCGACACGTTTCTGAAGCTGGATCCACGAGTCCAGATGCGTAACCCGGTCATGTTTGTCGTTTATGTCGGCAGTCTGCTGACGGCGCTGTACAGTATCGCCGGGTTCTGGTTCAGCGACCGGAGCAGCCACGGGTTTACGGTTGCCATTACATTATGGTTGTGGTTTACGGTCATTTTTGCCAACTTCGCCGAAGCACTGGCAGAAGGGCGCAGCAGGGCGCAGGCGCAAAGCCTCAAGGGGCTGAAAAAAAGCATGATGGCGCGCAAATATGTCGATCCGGTACGGCGCGATACGATCATCGAAGTGCCTTCGGAGACGCTGCGCAAGGGTGATGTCATTCGTACTGACGCAGGTCAGTTGATTGCTGCCGACGGCGAAGTGATCGAAGGCGTGGCCACCGTGGACGAATCGGCCATTACCGGTGAGTCGGCGCCGGTCCTGCGTGAGTCGGGCGGCGATCTGTGTTCTGTGACCGGCAGTACGAAAGTGCTGTCCGACTATCTGATCATCCGGGTAGTGAGTGATCCGGGGGAGTCTTTTCTGGATCAGATGATCCGCATGGTAGAGGGCGCCAAGCGCCAGAAGACCCCCAATGAAATTGCCCTGACGATTCTGCTGGTGTCGCTGACCCTGATTTTCCTGCTGTGCGTGACGACCCTGTATCCGATGTCGGTCTATAGCGTTGCCGCTTCGGGCGCCGGCCAGCCGATCAGCGTCATCGTGCTGATCGCGCTCCTGGTTTGCCTGATCCCGACCACGATCAGCGGCCTGCTGTCGGCCATCGGTGTGGCCGGCATGAGCCGCATGATGAAGGAAAATGTGATTGCACGCTCTGGCAAGGCGGTGGAGGCCGCAGGTGATATCGACGTATTGCTGCTGGACAAGACAGGCACGATTACTTACGGTAATCGGCAGGCCAGCGCCTTTATTCCGAGCCAGGGCGTGCCGCTGCCGCATCTGGCATGGCTGGCGCATGAAGCGTCGACGGCAGACGAAACGCCCGAAGGCAGAAGTATCGTGACGCTGGCGCGCGATATGCAGGTAACGCTTGGCGATCCTGCCGGCGACAAACTGGTTATCCCTTTTACTGCGCAGACGCGCATGAGCGGCGTGGATATCGCGAACAACGGCGCCGTGCTGCAAATCCGCAAGGGGGCCGTGCAGGCGATCGAACAGTATTGCCTGGCCCAGGGCAACGCCATCCCTCAGGATATCGCCGAACAGGTCAGGCAGATTGCGCAACGCGGTTCTACCCCGCTGGCCATTGCGGAAAACGCCAAGATTGTGGGGTGCATCGAATTGAAGGATGTGGTCAAGCCGGACATCCGCGAGCGGTTTGCCCAGCTGCGCACCATGGGGATCAAGACGGTGATGATTACCGGCGACAACCCCCTGACGGCGGCGGCGATTGCGGCAGAAGCCGGGGTGGATGATTATGTCGCACAGGCTACGCCGCAAACCAAACTGGATATCATTCGGGATTATCAGCAAAAAGGTCATCTGGTTGCCATGACCGGCGACGGAACCAATGATGCGCCGGCCCTGGCCCAGGCCGATGTGGCCGTAGCCATGAATTGCGGCACGCAGGCGGCGCGCGAAGCCAGCAATATGGTAGACCTGGATTCGGACCCTACCAAATTGCTAGAGGTCGTCAAGACAGGCAAGCAGATGTTGATGACCCGCGGCGCGCTGACCACCTTTTCTATTGCCAATGATGTGGCCAAGTACTTTGCCATTATCCCGGCCGCGTTTGTTTCCGTTTATCCCCAGCTGGGCGTGCTTAACGTCATGCAATTGCACTCGCCCGAATCGGCCGTGTTGTCGGCAGTGATCTTCAATGCTCTGATCATTATCGGGCTGATCCCGCTGGCTTTGCGCGGTGTAACCTTTCGCGCGCAAAGCGCCGCAGCGCTGCTGCGCAGAAATCTGCTGATCTACGCCGCCGGCGGGCTGCTGGTGCCTTTTGCGGGTATCAAGCTTATCGATTTGATGCTATCGGTGCTTTGACACCAGGAAATTTCATGATGAAAATATTACGTTCAACGCTTGTCCTGTTTCTACTATTGACTGTTATCACCGGCTTTGTCTATCCGCTGGTCGTTACCGGTCTGTCTTACGCCTTTTTCCCCTGGCAGGCGCGTGGCAGCCTCATCGAACAAGAGGGAAAACAAATTGGCTCTACCCTGATTGGCCAGACCTTCACGAGCCAGCGCTACTTTTGGGGACGGCCGTCGGCTACGGCTGACCACCCCTATAACGCCGCTTCGTCCGGTGCCAGTAACCTGGCGGTGTCGGGACAGGCCTATCGGCAACAACTGGCTGCCCGCGTCCAGCAATGGCGTGCCTCGCATGGCGATGTGCCGGTTCCGATTGATCTTGTCACCAGTTCAGGTAGCGGGCTGGATCCGGAAATCAGTATTGCCGCGGCAAACTATCAGGCGGCCAGAGTGGCCGGCGCACGGTCCCTGACGCTGCAACAGGTCCAGGAGGTGATCGGGAAAGTGCAGCATAAGCCGGTCATGCTGTTCTTCGGTGAGCCGCGTATCAATGTGCTGGCATTGAACCTGGCACTTGATCGCCAGTATCCATGAGTAGCCGAAGCGAGATCAACGTCAGACGCTGGTCTGGCGCCATGTGCAACGATCATGCCGTCGACGGGCAAACGGCACCGCTCACTACCGGTATTTGCATACAATACAGCTGTCATAGCCGATTCATCTTATTCAACAACCATGAACTATGGTGACCCCATACCGCAAAGACCCTGATCAATTGCTTGAGGAGCTTGCCCGTGAAGAATCCCGGCGGGCCCGGGGAAAATTGCGTATTTATTTCGGGGCCAGTGCCGGGGTGGGCAAGACCTTTTCCATGCTGACGGCAGCCCATCAGGAATTGGCAGCTGGCCACGATGTCGTTATTGGCGTTATTGAGACACACGACAGGGAAGACACCCGGCAATTGGTCCTGTCCGTGCCAGCCATCCCCCTTGCTACTATCCATTATCGCGACCGTGATATCCGCGAGCTTGATCTGGACGCCATGCTGGCCAGAGCGCCGCAGATTGCGCTTATCGATGAACTTGCCCATACCAATGCGCCGGGGCTGCGACACAGCAAACGCTGGCAGGATATTGATGAATTGCTGGGAGCAGGGATCGATGTATGGACGACGCTGAACGTGCAGCATCTGGAAAGCCTGAACGATATCATCAGCGGTATTACAGGCATCCGGGTGACTGAGACCGTGCCGGACCAGGTCTTTGATGACGCAGACGAAGTTATTCTGGTGGACATCACGACCGAAGCGTTGTTGGCCCGGCTGCAGGCCGGTAAAGTCTACATGTCCGAACAGGTTCCGTTGGCAAAACAGCATTTTTTCCGCAAGGGGAATCTGATTGCGTTGCGCGAAATCGCCTTGCGTCGGACTGCCGAACGTATCCACCGGGATGTCAGGCAGTATCGCCATGAAACCTATGTAGAGGCAATCTGGCGCACCGCCGAGGGCATTCTTGTGGTGGTGGACACGGCCCTCACACCAAATGCAGCCCAGGCCCTGATCCGTCATGGCAGCCGCCTGTCGGGCCAGATGTCCTGTCCGATGCATGTGATGTTCCTGCGAGAGGCAGCAAACAGCAGGGCGCCGGCCCGCTCCAATGGCGACTGGCAACTGCTGTTGCAGCAGGCCGAACAACTGCAGGCCACAACCACCGAGCATTATTGCAATGGTGATGTCATGCCCGACATCGTCGCCTATTGCAGCAGTCAGAATTTGTCCCGCCTGTTGCTGGATCGATCGGTTCTGCGCCGATATTGGTGGCGTCCTTCGCCGCTGGTGCGGGTCGGGCAACTGGGACCGGATATCGATATTATTATTTACGGGGGCGGTTGCCGCCGGCAGCGGCAGGCAGCGGCGCGCGCTCAGGATCATACCTTTGCCCGGCGCGAACCGGTTGATTGGGGCAAAGTGGGGCTTGCGCTGATGTTTGCCTGCGCGACCACCGCTTTGTTGTGGCCGTTTTCATCGACGCTGGCGATCACCAATATCGCGATGTTGTACCTGGCGCTGACCATGGTGGTTGCCCTGCGCCTGGGACGCTGGCCAGGGCTGGTCTGTGCAGTGAGCAGCGTTGCGCTGTTTGACTTTTCTTTCATACCACCGCTGTGGTCCTTTTCAGTTGCCGATATTCAATATTTGATCACGCTGCTGGTCATGCTTGCCGTCAGTACGCTGATCAGCCAACTGGCTGCGCAGCAACGGTTTCAGGGCAGGCTGGCATTACAGCAGACGCAGCGGGTGCACAGCCTGTTCGAGCTGGCCAAGCGGCTGTCGGGATCGCTGCAGAAAGAACAGATCGTGCAGGAAAGCCAGAAGCTGTTGCTCAGCGACCTGGGCGAAGATGTCTTTGTCATTCTGCCCGACGCGCATGAATCGCTGGTCTCGCCTGAAGTGGGCGCCGGCCATGAGGTGGCCGGACTGGATATGGTCGCTGCGCAATGGGCATTCGACAATGAAGAAAAAGCCGGTTTTGGGGCCGATACGCTGGCGGCGAACGCCTTTCGATATTTTCCCCTGTATGCGCCGGTGCGGATTCGTGGCGTGCTGGCCGTTCGCATGCAAGGCGCTCCCCATCTGCTGTCGCCGGAATGGCAACAGCAACTGGAGATCTACGCCCATGTGATCGCCATCGCGCTGGAGCGGGTCCATTTCGTGGAAGTGGCCAATGAATTCCTGCGTCAGGTCGAATCGGAGAAACTGCGCGTGACCATGCTCAATGTCATTTCGCACGACCTGCGCACGCCCTTGACAGTGCTTATCGGCGAGGCCGAGGTGCTGGCCGGCGAATCGAGCGACAATCATGTCAGGCAAAAGGCTGCGATTATTCTGGATCGTGCCCGCTGTATGCACGACATGATGAGCAAATTGCTGGATATGGCAAAGATAGACTCAGGCCAGCAACACATCAGCAAAAGCTGGCAGTCCATTGAAGAACTGGTGGGAGGCGCCATCCGGCATCTGGATGTGTCCGCCAGGGGCCATGTGCTGGAAATCCGCATTGCGCCGACCCTGCCGCTGGTCGAGTGCGACCCGGTGCTGATCGAACGGGTCATTGCCAATCTGGTTGAGAACGCACTGCGATATAGCCCGCAGGGTACGCAAATAGATATATCGGCCCGTCACCAGGAAGATTCGGTTCAGTTGATGGTCGCTGACAGAGGTGTCGGGCTGCCGGACACAGAAGCGCAGCGTGAGCGTCTGTTTGACAAATTTGTGCGTGCCCATCCCGAGTCCTACACCACGGGTGCCGGACTGGGCCTGGCCATTGCCCGGCAACTGGTGCAGTTGCATGGCGGAACGCTCACGGCGGCCAATCGTCCTGGCGGCGGCAGCTTATTTACCGTGCAACTGCCTGCGCTGCCCATGCCACCCGTGCTGGAGTAAACATGCAACTGAAAAGAAAACTGCTGCTGCTCGAAGACGATGCGCATATCAGGAAAATGATTCGCCAGTGCCTGCCGGACCAGGACTGGGAAATTGCCGAGGTGGTCACCGTGGCAGAGGCGATTGCGGTGGCAGCGGCGTTCGAACCTGATCTGGTTATCACGGACCTGGGCCTGCCCGATGGGGATGGCAAGAAATTTCTGCGCAGCTTCAGAACCGGCTCCAATGCAACGGTCATGGTGTTGACCGCACGCGGCCAGGAACAGGAAAAAGTATTTGCCCTGGATGCAGGCGCGGACGATTATCTGACCAAACCGTTCAGCGTGGTCGAATTGCAGGCACGCATACGTGCCCATCTTCGACGCAGCGCGGCAGCGTCACAGCAGGCGCCCAGCCATTATCAATTTGGCGATATTGATGTGGACCTGCAAGCGCGCCGGGTCAGTCGTGCCGGCCAGCTGCTGCACCTGACGCCCAAAGAGTTCGACCTGCTCAGCCTGTTGCTGGTCAATGCGGGCAAGGTCGTCACACAACGCAGAATGATGGTTGAAATATGGGGGCCGGCTTTTCTGGACCAGACACACTATCTGCGCATTTACATGGGGCATCTGCGCCACAAGCTGGAGCAGGATCCGGCCCGGCCCCGGTTTATTCTGACCGAGACAGGCGTCGGATACCGGCTTGAACTGTGAAGGCAGCTTGAACTATGAACGGACACCGCTATTGGCCGACAGCCGGTTCCTGGGCGGTCGCTACTGCACTTGCCGGCGTACCGGAGATTGCGATCGTGATTGCTTGCAGATGAGCTGCAAGAGTCATGGTCATATGGCGGTACGCTTGAACAGGCCTATCGTTTGCTCAAGGAACGCCGAGTGATCGTTTTTGCGCCAACTGAGCATGATGGGCGAGGTGAACTCCGGTTCGTCCAGGTTTACATACACGACATCATCGCGATGCAGGCGACGCACTGATTCGGGCACAATCGCAATGCCGATCGTCGCAGTTACCAGGCCAATGGCTGTTTGCAATTCATTGACTTCCTGAATGACCTGCGGTGAATACCCTTTCTGCCTGAACAGATTGAGCACGTGGTCCGCATAGCTTGGTCGCGGCCGGGCCGGGTACAGGATGAGCGGTTCATCCATGATATCCGCGAGCCGGACCGATGCTTTGCCGGCCAGGTGGTGGCTGATGGGAAGCGCCACAACCAGCGGTTCGTCGGTCAATACCAGCCGCTCGATCTCGTCGTCTTTGAGCAGGATTCGTCCGACACCGATATCGATTCGGCCCGATTTGAGCGCTTCAAATTGCTGTAGCGTGGTCATTTCCACCAGCCCGATCTCCACTTGCGTGTTCAGTTGGCGCAATTGACGGATCAGGGCCGGCATGTGTCCATACAGCGTAGACGGCACAAAGCCGACACCGAACCAGATGCGGTCGTTCTTGCCGATCCGGCGCGTGGCGTTGATGGTTTCCTCTAGCCGTTGCGTCATTTTTTCAGTCTGGTCCAGGAAATAGCGACCGGCATCGGTCAGCACGATACCGCGACCCAGGCGCTCAAATACCGTCACGCCCAGTTCTTCTTCAAGCATTTTTATTTGCCGACTCAGGGGCGGCTGGGCAATATGCAGAATCCGCGCAGCCTTTGTAAAGCTCAGTTCCCGGGCTACGCACTGGAAGTAGCGGATTTGTCTTAACTCCATATTCATACCTTAAAAGTATCGATTACGCCAAATATAGTCTTAGACACGGACAAAAACAATACGGATAATAAAGAAAACGATATAACGGCCAGCTGCGCCGGGCGCCTTAAAACGGCCTTGCGGCAGTAGCACAGCCACTCATCGCGTATGGAGATGCAATTGAAACACAATACTCGTCGATCACCCGGCATCAAAGCCGTTTGCGCAGCGACCGCCATTGCTGGTCTGTTTGCCGCGGGAGCTGCGGCTGCTGCCTATCCGGAACGTCCTATTACCTGGATCGTGCCGTTCCCGCCAGGGGGCGCAATGGATGTGATTGCGCGCACGCTGGGTGAGTCGCTAGCCAAAGACCTGGGCCAGCCGATTGTCGTGGAAAACAAGCCGGGCGCGGGCGGCAATATTGGCGCGGCCCAGGTGGCCAATGCCAAGCCGGACGGTTACACGATCATGATCGTGGCCAATGGCATGGCCGTCAACCCGTCGCTCTACAAGAAACTGAGCTACGATCCGATCGCAGACTTCGAGCCGATCTCGCTGCTGGCAGACGTGCCCAATATTCTGGTGACGCAGGCCACACGCAAGGATGTCAACTCGGTTAAGGACGTTATAGAACAGGCCAAAGCTAATCCCGGTAAATACACGTATGCGTCCGCCGGCGTGGGCACCTCTATTCACCTGGCCGGGGCGCTGTTTACCTATCTGGGGAAACTAGATATGCTGCATGTGCCCTATAAAGGCAGTGGCCCGGCAGTGTCGGACCTGCTGGGCGGACAGGTGGACTATATGTTTGACAGCATCACGTCCTCCAAACCGCATATTGACGCAGGCAAGTTGAAGGCGCTGGCGATTACCACCACCAAACGCTCGGCCTCATTACCCGATGTCCCGACCATCGCCGAAAGCGGCCTGCCCGGGTATGAGTTGCGACCCTGGTTTGCGACGTTTGCACCTGCCGGCACACCAGCCGAGGTTATTCAGACGCTGCAAAAAGCCATGCTCAAGGCGATGGAAACTGATAAGGTGAAAACCACGTTCAAGACCATCGGCGCCGAAAAAATCGGCAGCACGCCGCAAGAACTCAAGACGTATCTGCAGTCTGAAACCGGAAAATGGAAGAAAATTCTGTCTGAGACGGGCATTTCGGCACAGTGAATGTGACGGCCAGTGAGTGCGATGACACGAACTGTTGCGTTTAATGGTTGTATTAAATCGTTGCATTTGTCCCAATAATATCAAGGATCAAATATGTTATTCATGGTAGAAATGGCAGTAAACATTCCTCATGACATGCCAGCAGAAGTGGCTGCGGACATCAAGGCCAGGGAAAAACAATACTCGCAGGATTTGCAGCGTGCCGGCAAATGGCCGCATATCTGGCGCGTTGTGGGCCAGTATCGCAATGTCAGTATTTTCGATGTGCAGGACAATGAAGAATTGCACAATCTGCTGTCCGGCTTGCCGCTGTTTCCTTATATGGATATTCAGGTAACGGCATTGTGCCGGCACCCGTCGGCAATCTGACGCTGCTGTTATCTGGCGCCTGGCACGACTGTCTCCTATCGTGCCGGGAACGCCGGCAGTATATTTTCTACTTGAGCCGGCCGTGTTCTTTCTATTTGAACCGGCCGTCGTCTATTTGCGGGTATAGAACGCAATCTTGTCTTCATCCAGCGTGATGCCCAGGCCAGGCC
>JBOIGK010000635.1:0-7092 GCA_050742695.1 Advenella sp.
GACAAGGGGTGATGGCCTGGCCGATAGCACACAGCCCATAGCTAACGAGACGCGCCGGCAACGCGCTGGGTTGCCCCGGTGAGCGCACCCATGACCGCAGCCTATTATCTGGCAGCGCAACATGACACTTGCCATCCGGCACCTGGCCCAACACGATTTGGCGCCCCGGCGTCCTGCACCGCAACGTGCTCGTGCCGGAATGCGGGGCACATTATTTCATTTTATATTCCCCGAATTTGCAGTATGCTTTGCCAGGCAGTTTCTTTCATGCGGTATTTATTCAATTACACTTGCAAGGAAATTCATTGCTATGTCTGCTTCTTTCGAACTCAAAAAATCCGTTGATGGCCAGTTTCATTTTTCCCTGCACGCAGCAGATGGCGCATCTGTCCTCAGAAGTGAAACCTATACGACCCTTGCTTCGGCCAAAAACGGGATCGAGTCGGTTCGCAAGAATGCAGGAACGGACAGCCGCTACGTCTTTGAAAAATCCGCCAACGGCAAGACCTATTTCAATCTGAAAGCGGCCAACGGCCAGATCATCGGCAGCAGCCCGCTATTTTCCGATCCCCACGGCGCCAGGCAAGCAGCCGACACAGTCAAGCATCACGCTGCCACTGCTCCCTTGCACGAAGCCTGAATCTGACTCAATGCCTTCCCCCTTGTAAATCAGAGGCAGGCGTGCTGGCTGGCTTGCGCAACCACGCTCAATAGCGCCGGCAATGATGTCGCAGGCCTGCCCGTTGCGCATCCCGAATGGTAAAACCTTGTCAATCGGCCATGCCTGGCGCTGATCAGCCCTGCTGCCAGGCGGCGAGCGCATCCCATAAATGGGGATGATCATAACTGCTGACCGACAGACGCAGGTAGGTGCTGACGCGCTGATCAGGAAAAAACAGGGAACCGGGCGTGGCTGGAATGTCGTGCTGGTTCAACTGGCGAGCCAGTGGTTCAGCATCGCGCGACATGTCGAGCCAGAGAAACAGCCCGGCTGCAGGAGGCTGAGCCAGGACATAGCCCAGATCGCCCAATCGCTCCAGCATCTGGGTGCGTGCCCAATTGATGCGTTGCCGCAGCCGTTCTATATAAGAGCGATAATGCCCGCCGTGAATGATTTCATGAATAACACGCTCATTCAGGCTTGAGGTGGACAACCCGGAAAGCAGCTTGAGCATAGCTATTTCATTCAGAATATTTGCAGGCCCGGCAATAAAGCCCACTCGCATCGCCGCACCCAGCGTCTTGGAATAATTGCCAAGCAGAAACGTGCGCTCGCACTGATCCAGCGTACTGATACGCAGCGGCGGACCCGCACTCAGTTCGCTGTAGGTATCATCCTCGACAATCCACATGTCATACTGCTGGGCCAGCCGCAGCACATCGTGCGCGGCACGTGCACTCAAGGTGAAACCGGTAGGATTATGCACGGTACTGTTGCAGATGAACAGGACCGGCTTATGCTTGCGACAATGCGCCTCCAGTTGCGCTGTATCGGGCCCCTGCGGTGTTCGCGCCACCGTCAGAATGTTCACACCGACCATGCGCAAATAGGCAAACACGACAAACCAGCACGGCTCTTCAACCACCACATAATCGCCTGGCCGAACCAGTTGACGAATCAACAAATCTACCGAATGCGTGACGCCGGTGGTCAGCAGCACCTCGCCCGCCGGCTGTACATGCAAGTCATGCGCCGCCAACTGGGCCATGATGGTCTGGCGCAGCGGCGCAAAACCAAAGGGCTCGCCATACATGAGCGCAGATGGCTGCATCTTGCGGGCCACCTTGCGAATGGAGCGCGCGACGATCTCGGTATCCAGCCACTCCTGCTTGAGGCCCAGATTGTTTTGCTGAGAAAAAAGGCGATTCAGAATCCAGGGGACATCAATTCTGTCCTGGGACAGTGTCGGCACTATTTCGCCGCTTTTTATACCCCGCGCTGGCTGTCTTTTATGCTGAACGAAATAACCGGACCGGGCGTTGGCGGTAATATGGTTGGTCGCAACCAGCCGATCATACGCTTCGACAATCGTATAGCGACTGACATTCAATTCCTGCGCCAGCAGCCGCACGGACGGCAGGCGACTGCCCTGCCTGAACACATTCTGTTCAATGCAGACAACAAAACGATCCACAATCTGGTCCACCAGAGTATGCGAACCGGACCGAACCGGCTGCCAATGGGCCAGCAGAGGCGCCCCCACAGCTTGAAGGCCGAGATCGCCATGGGCATCTGCGCCCCCTGCGGGCGCAGATTGGGATTGGTCATTACGACGACCATCGCTGGCAGCAGCTCGCTTGAGCAGATGAGCAGGAACGGGAGGGCTGGGCTGGCTTGTCATCAATCTGTTCCGGTAAAAGCAGCAGTACAGGAAGGAAAAAACAGTACATAACTGTATCGGTACTGTACCGGTATCTTGTCATATAGTGTCTGTTCACGCAAGACCTGTATCGAGACTTTCATGACTTACACCATGCTCATGGCATTTGCCATTTTTATCGCCGTCTCTTCGGTAACCCCGGGGCCCAACAACCTCATGCTGCTGTCCTCGTCGGTCAACTTCGGGGTGCGCCGAACCATCCCACACTGCCTGGGAATTAGTGCAGGCATGGGGCTTATGATTGTGCTGATGTCTTTTGGCCTGCATTGGGTCATGCTGCACGCCGGCTGGCTGATAGATCTGCTGAAAATCGTCTCGCTGGCTTACTTGCTGTGGCTGGCCTGGAAAATCGCTTCAATTCCCCCGACACCGCTTTCCGTCCAGAATGAAGCGTCCCCTTTCGGTTTCTGGAACGCTGTACTTTTCCAATGGATCAATCCCAAGGCCCTAATCATGGTGATCAGCATGTTCAGCATCTATGTACCGGACAATATCGGACAACTGACCCTGCTGCAGATCTCCCTTATGGCAATTGTTATCAATCTGCTGTGCATCAGTGTGTGGATGTTCGGCGGAACCCTTATGCGCAGGCTGTTTACCACGCCGGCAACGCAACGCGGCTTCAACATCGTAATGGCGCTGCTGCTGATCGCCTCTGTCGTGCCCATGGTGTCCGCCGACCTTGGCATCTAAGCGCATCTAAGCGCATCCAGGCGCGTGCACAGCGGCAGTCCGGCTACGGAATCGGCCTCAGGGTTGCAGCGTCTCGGGCGACAGGAGAACACAAGTGAAATTTCTCCGCTTTATTTCCTGCAGCAGATCGGGCAGGATTTGCGGGGTGACCGCCGGGTAATCATGCAACAGCACAACGGCACCAGGTTCCAGTCTGCTTGTGATACGCGACAGCAGGCGCGCCGGACGGGCTGTCGCCGTATCGAAAGAGCGCAATGACCAGCCCACGCACGGAAGCCGGCTGGCCCTGACCGCCTGGCCAATCCCTGGGTTGACCACACCAAATGGCGGTCGGTACATACGGGGTGTCACGCCTGTAATGGCCGCTATGGTCTCGCTGCAACGCTGTATATCGGCAAGAATCGTGGCCGGTCGCTTAAAAGGCAGGGTATGGGCGTGGCTATAGCTGTGGTTGCCAATGGCGTGCCCTTCCCCAACGATCTGCCGCAACAGGTCCGGACGGGCAGCCGCATGGGCGCCCACAATAAAAAACGTCGCCTTCACGTCATGCGCTTTGAGTATGGCCAGAACCTGCGCTGTCCCGTCGGTGGGGCTGTCATCGAAACTGATGGCAATCTGCCCGCCTGGTTCTCCGGTTGCGCCCCCATCAGGATCAACATGCCTGAAGGTGTCCACAAACAGGTTGGCTGCCATATTCATGCTGGCCACGCCAAGCACGGCCACATACAGGGCGATGGTCAGGAATGCCACCGCCGGCCATAGCGAATACAGCAACACGGCAAGCGCAATAACAAGAAAATGGGTGGCCAGTGTGTGGCGGCGGAACCATGAAATCACAGTGATATTTATCTGCACAGGCAAGCGGGTCCATAACAATAGCCAGTGCCCCCCCTGCCGTCAAGCGATATTGTGCACTTATATGGCCATCCGGCCCGCGCTAAGCTGCCACACCTGCTGCAGCCGGTCTGCCTCGATGTGTCGATGATTCATCATGGCGCAAAGAAAATGCGCGCGTTTCAGATAAAAATGCACATCGCATTCCCAAGTCATGCCCATCGCACCATGCACCTGCAGGGCATTTCTCACGGCCGCGCCGGCAGCCCGCAGGATCGTGTGTTCTGCCAGTATCGCCATCAAGGTTGTTTCCGCAGTGTATGGCGCACCCGCCACTTCCGACGCGCCCCGGTCCGTCCTGTCCGGCACATCTGCGGCAACCGCGTGCCCAGCCAGCTCTGCGCCGCGGCGCACTTGCTGGTCTGGCAATTCTTGGTCCGCCTGTACCATACTGGCTGCAGCCTGTGTCAGCAACAAACGCGCATTGTCCAGGTCGATCCAGTCCTGGGCCAGCCGATGCTTGATCGCCTGAAAACTGCCGATAAGACGACCAAACTGCTGCCGCTCCCGTGCATATGCACTGGCAATATCCAGGGCCCGTGTCGCCACGCCCAGCAGCTCAGCGGCCACCAGCATTCGGGAGCGCTGCTCGAAGGCATCCCAACTTGCCTTATCGCAGGCGAAATCGTCCTGTATTTGCCACGCAGGTGCGTCCAACCAGCCGTTCTGTATAAATGGATCAATGCCCGGGCCGCCAGCGATACCATCAGCCACCCTGGCCCAAACCTTGCCTTCACCATAGCTCAGGGTCAATATCTGTCTGTCATGACGACAATACGGTACAAACAGCCTGTTTTCTGCCGCTCGGATGGCAAATCCGGCAAGGCGTCCGTCCTGCATGCAGCGATCAAGCCATTGAGATACAGGGGAGTGCGCCGCCTGCTCAGATAGAAAAGCGCTCGTGTTCATCCACGTACCCAATGGCAGCGGCAGTAATGCGCTGCCAGCCAGCTCCATGACCTTGACGGCCTGCGGCATGCCCAGTCCGATACCGCCGTGAGCTTCACCCACCAGCAACCCCGGCCAGCCCAGTTCGCACAACTGCGACCACAGCCTGGCAAATATACGGCCATCACAACTGGCATCTTCGGCAACGACCTTGCCGCTCGGCAGCGATGCCGGCCCTGGCGCTGGCCCTGATACGCCCCCTGCGCGTGGTTTGTCTGTCCGCAAGGCGCCACGCAGCGCAGTCAGTGAGCATTGCTCTGCAAGAAACCGTCGGACCGGGTCAAGCAGCAAATCGTCATCGGTATGTTGCATCTCTATCCCTTTGCCAGTCCCAGTACTTTTTCGCCGATAATATTGCGCTGAATTTCTGAGGTGCCGGCAAGAATGGTCTCGGCGCGCGACCATAGACTGGCATGTGCAAAGAATGCCGCTTCGGCCTGCATCTGCATGGCGGGCGCGCACAGGTTCAATCCAAGCAATTCCAACGCCAGATCCAGCATGCGCTGGTGCGCCTCGCTCCAGTGCACCTTGGTTGACGAACCTTCGGGACCTGGAGGATCTCCGTTCATGGCCGCCAGCAAAGCGCGACGTGATTTCAACTGCAATACCGTGCTATCGGCGAACAAGGCTGCCCAGCGTTGCCGGTAGTTCTGCAGCGCGATCGGAGTCAAACCATGTGCCACGCTGTCGATCAGCCCGCGCACCCGCCCCAGCTCGCCTTCGAACTGCACCAATCGGGGAATGAAATAGGTGCCGCGTTCGAAGCTGGCTGCAGCCATTGCCATCCGCCAGCCATCGCCCTCCTGGCCCAGCAGACAGTCTGATGGCACGTTGACCTGTTCAAAAAAAACTTCACAGAACTCTGCCTCGCCGGTCAGTTGCCGGATGGGCTCGACCCGGACACCGGGCTGACGCATGTCCACTAGCAGAAAACTCAAGCCGCGGTGTCGTTGCGAGTTCGGGTCGGTACGAACCAACGCAAAACAGTAATCAGCCAGATTGGCAAAGGACGTCCAGATTTTGTGCCCATCCAGAACATAGCCGCCGTCCGTTTTACGCGCCCGGCTGGTTACCGCAGCCAGATCGGAACCCGCTCCCGGCTCCGAATAACCCTGGCACCAGATCGCTTCATTGCGCAAAATGCCCGGTAAATACCGCGCCTTTTGCGCCGGCGAACCAAAGTGCAATAGCGTCGGCGCGAAAATGCCATGTCCGATCAGATTGACCCCGAGAGGCGCGCCGCTGCGGGCCAGTTCCTCCAGATATATGGCCTGATGAGAAAGCGGCAACGCCTTGCCCCCATGTTCCAGCGGCCAGCCAAGTCCCGACCAACCGTGGCGGCACAGGGTATCTTCCCAGGCTCGCCGGTAGTGCAGCGAGACCGGATCAATCCTGCCGGGCCAATCACGCTGGAACTGCGCATAATGCTCTGCCATCCACGCCCTGACATAAGCACGGAATGCCTCGGGTCTTTGTGGCAGCGTTTCATCTGTCATTATGGGTTCACCGTAATATTGGCCTTGCGGATCACTTCGCCCCAGGTTTTGACATCCTTGCTGATGAATTGGCCAAAAGTGGCCGGATCACTGGCAATCACATCCAGCCCCAGCGTTTTGAATTTCGCTTTCACATCGTCCTGTTGCACGCTCTCATGCACGGCCTTGTAAATCACCTGCGCGACCTCGGCAGGCGTACCTTTGGGGGCGACCAGCCCCAGCCAGGGCATGGCAGAAAAACCCGGCACCGCCTGGGCTATGGTTGGCATATCGGGAATGGAAGGCGACGGTTTGTCCGTCGTGACAGCCAGCACCTTCACTTTGCCTGCCTTGGCATAAGGCCCGGTTGATGCCCAGGCATCGAACATGACCTGCACCCGCCCCGAGATCAGATCAGTCAACGCAAGAGAACTTCCTTTATAAGGAATATCCTGCATGTCGACATCGGCCATATTCTTAAACATCTCGGCTTCCAATTGAGTCGAGGAGCCGGTGCCCAGCGAGGCGTAGCTCACCTTGCCCTTATTTTGCTTCAGATATTCGATCAGCTCTTGTACATTCTTGACCGGAACCTCAGGGTTGACAGAAATAACATGGACCACCGATGCAACCTGGGTGATCGGCACGAAGCTTTTCACCGGATCATATTTGACGTTCTTGTTGATGCTGGGAATCGTGCC
>JBOIGK010000636.1:0-1609 GCA_050742695.1 Advenella sp.
GATCATAGCTTTCCCAGGTCAATTTTGATTACAGGTAACTGCCAGTTTACCAAAATGTGTGAATTGTTGCCGGGTATCACTCGTTGCAGTGATTGCTCATGCATGATTGCTGTCTGACGCGTGGCAAAGTCGAGGTTAATCAGCGCAATGACGGGTCATGGCAACGCCTGGCATCACCAAGCGTGCCGGACTGGTGCAGCGGCTGCGATTGCGGTGCCGGCTGGTCAATTACCCAACACGAATTACGTGCTCGAACATGCAGTAGCGGCCGGACCAAGGTATTAATCGTAACGCAATGATAGCTGGAAGAAGCGAATCAATAAGCCAGAATGCGAAAAGAACGCAGACAGCATAGGCATGCTGTTTTGGGCTCAGAGCAGCGTGCGAATTTTTTTCGTCACCTGCTCCGGCGTCTCGCTGTCGGAGGCGAGATAACGGGCGCGTCCGTCTTTATCAAAAATATAAATGCCGCGCCCATGCATCACTTCATAGGCCTCTGGGTTGCTGGCATCTTTGGGTTTGCTGATCTGGTAGGCAACACGGTAGCGGCGCGCGACAGAAGCAATCTGCTGCTCGCTGCCGGTCAGCCCGATTGCGCCATTATTGAACGCATTAACGTACGCCTGCAGTACTTCAGGCGTATCTCGGTGCGGGTCAACGCTAATGAACAGAATCTGTGCTTCGTTGGACTTGGCTCCCAGTTGTTGCATTACTTCGGACAGCTGGGCCATGGTCGGGGGGCAGATATCCGGGCCACTTTCGTAGCCGAAAAACAGCATCACGACCTTGCCTTTTACCGCCTGTTCGGTAAGAATTTTACCTTCGCTTGCATTAAGCGAGAAGGACAAATCAGGCAGGTGATTGGCTATCGGATAGATGGTTGTCGGGCGCTGGCTTTGCGTCGCTCCGGGGACATCGGGGATGCCCTGGGCGAGCGCCGCATGAAATACTAAAGGTGCGGCCAGGGCCAGGATCAGTGAAAGGCGAACGCGCATGATACTTCCATTAAAAAATCAGGTAGTGGCGTCGGCCACAAGCCCGCTGTGACGCAGCAGGGCTTCGGGTGAAGGGCCGCGGCCGCGAAATGCCTCAAATGACTCTGCAGCGGGGCGCGAACCGCCCACGGCCAGAATCTGCTCCTTGAACGATTGACCGATTTGTGGATTCAAAGTTCCCCGATCGCTGTCGGCATGCTCTTCAAACAGACTATAGGCATCAGCAGACAATACCTCGGCCCACTTGTAGCTGTAATAGCCCGCGCCGTAGCCGCCGGCAAACAGATGGGAAAAGTTATGCGCAAACCGGTTCCAGGAAGGCGGCATAATGACAGCCACCTCCTGACGTACCTGATCCAGGATCTGCATCACGGCGCCAATTGTGGTTGGCTCAACGCGTGTGTGAATTAGCATATCGAATAACGAGAATTCGATCTGACGCACCATTTGCATGCCGCTTTGGAAGTTACGAGCCGATAGCAGTCGCTCGAACAAATCGCGATCCATTTGTTTGCCGGTTTCCCAATGCACGGCCATGCTGCGCATGACCGGCCACTCCCAGACGAAATTTTCCATGAACTGGGAGGGCAGTTCGATTGCGTCCCATTCGACAC
>JBOIGK010000637.1:0-3458 GCA_050742695.1 Advenella sp.
GCGGGAGCTGGCACGTTCGCTGGATACCGTTATCGAGGATTGTGTGAACGCTGTGGGCGTCGATGTGAACACGGCCTCCGCCGCCCTGCTCTCACGGGTATCGGGCCTGAATTCCACTCTGGCCCGCAATATTGTCGATTGGCGTGACCAGAATGGTGCGTTCCCAACGCGTAAAACCCTGATGGACGTCTCGCGTTTCGGCGCCAAGGCCTTTGAACAGGCGGCGGGCTTTCTGCGCATCCAGAACGGCGCTAACCCCCTGGATGCCTCTGCCGTTCACCCCGAGGCGTATCCCGTAGTCGAGCGCATCCTGGATAAAATCCGCAAGGACGTCAAAACGGTCATGGGTAACAAGGAAGCGTTAAGCGGCCTGTCTCCGAACGAGTTCACCGATGAACGCTTCGGCCTGCCCACCGTGAAAGATATTTTCCTGGAACTGGAAAAACCAGGGCGCGACCCTCGCCCTGAATTCAAGACGGTCACCTTCCAGGAAGGCGTCGAGACGATCAAGGATCTGTCCGAAGGCATGATTCTGGATGGCGTAGTCACTAACGTCGCAAATTTCGGCGCGTTTGTGGACATCGGCGTGCACCAGGACGGTCTGGTGCATATCTCCGCTCTTTCCGAAACGTTTGTGAAAGATCCGCGGGATGTGGTGCGCGTCGGCCAGACTGTCAAAGTCAAGGTACAGGAAGTTGACGTGGCGCGTAATCGTATCGGCCTGACCATGAGGCTCAATGACGATAGTGGACCGGTGGCACGACGCGACTCACGGCCGGGTGCTGCTGCGCCACGATCAAACAGTGGCGGGCGGCAACAGGCACGCAATCAGGCGCCGGCGGCCACATCCATGAACGCCATGGCCGCTGCATTTGCCAAACTCAAAAAATAGAAGATAGAAGACTGCAGCCCGTTTCTATAACGGGCTGCAGTCTGATGGGTCAGTTAGCGCTTACGCCCAGTTTGGTGATAAGGGCACCCCAGCGGTCAACCTCCTCGTTGATGAATGAGCCGAACTGCTCGGGGGTCATATCTTGCGGGATGGCGCCTTGGTCTGCCAGTTGTTTCTGCACGTCGGGCTTGGCGACCACTTTGAGAATCGCCTTATTGAGCAACGCCACGTCTTCCTTGGGCATGCCCACTGGCGCCAATACGCCGAACCACGACGAAATATCAAAATCCTTGAAACCTTCCTCGATCATCGTGGGCAATTTTGGGGCCACGGCCGATTTTTCCTTGCTGGTCACAGCCAGCGCCTTGAGCTTGCCGGCACTGATAAACGGCCAGGCAGAAGGCATATTGTCAAACTCCATCAACACATCGCCCGCCATCACGGCTGTCAGGCCCGGCGCACTACCCTTGAACGGTACATGCAGAATCTGGGTGCCGGCATCCTGATTGAGTTGCTCGCCACACAGGAACTGCGAGGAACCGATACCTGAAGAAGCATAGGTGGCCTTGTCTTTGTTATTTTTTATGTATTCAACCAGTTCCTTCACGTTGTTGACCGGCAGCTTGGGATTGACCACCAGTACATTAGGCACTTTGGCGACCAGGGCGACCGGTGCAAAGTCCTTTTTCAGATCATAGTTCAGCTTCTTGAAAAGCGTGGCATTGACTGAACTGGCAATGGTCGTGACAATAAGCGTGTAGCCATCGGGCTTGGCACGGGCGACTTCCGTCATGGCAATATTGTTGCTGGCGCCCGGTTTGTTTTCCACCACGAAACTCTGCTTGAGTTCATCGCTCAATCCCTTGGCAACAATCCGCGCCACCAGGTCTGTGGTGCCGCCAGGCGTATACCCAACCAATACCTTGACCGGCTGTGCATCCGGATAGGCTGCGCTGGCGCTGCCGGCAATCCCCAAAGCCAGAATCATGGCACTGACTGTTTTACTGAAATTTATCATCCTCGTCTCCGTTGTGGGCGGGCTGCATGCCCCGTTGTAGGTCTAACTGTTTACTGAAATAAAAACCACTGCTCCCGATTGAATGTACGCTCGGCTACCAGCACCAATCTGGCCATAGTGCCACGATCCTGCTGCAGATAATTAACCCGTCGTTCGGCTTGATATTTCATTTGACAATACATCGATGTATAAATATAGTTGTCATACAAGTTCAAATAACATCAGACATCTTATCTTAACAGAATAACATTGACGGAGACAGAACGTATGATAGAGAAAGTGATCGCGGGCGCGCTGGCAACAGCAATGATGGTAGCGGGGCCAGCGCTGGCAGCCTATCCGGACAAACCAGTAAGAATCATTGTGCCCTTTGTGCCAGGCGGCTCTTCGGATATTACCGCACGCACCATCGCCCCGGGGATGGAAAAAGTGCTGGGCCAGACAGTAATCGTCGAGAACAAGCCGGGCGCCAACGGTGCAATCGCTGCACAGGCGCTGAAAAACGCCAAGCCCGACGGTTATACATTGATGGTCGGCTCGATCGGCACTTTTGCCATTAACGAAGGGCTTTATGAAAAGCTATCCTACAACCCCAGTGAAGACTTCGATTACGTCAGTCAACTGGTGCGCAATCCGAATGTGCTGGTCGTGTCCTCAAAAATTCCGGTCAAAACCGTAGCTGAACTGATCGAATATGCCGGCAAACATCCTGACCAGCTCTCTTATGCTTCTTCCGGTACCGGGTCCTCAGATCATTTGTCTGCTGCGATGTTCCGACAGCGCAGCAATACAACGGGCATTGATGTCCCCTACAAAGGAGGTGGCGCAGCCATTGCAGATCTGCTGGGTGCACAGGTAGATGTTTCCTTCCAGAATCTGGGGGCTGTGCTGACACATGTACAAAGTGGCAAACTCAGGGCGCTGGCGATTACGGGCGAGCAGCGCTCCCCAGAGCTGCCCGATACGCCAACCATGGCTGAGTCTGGAATCAAGAATATGGTCGTGTATTCCTGGCAAGGTGTAGCCGCGCCGAAAGGCACGCCCAAAGAAGTCGTAGACAAACTGCACCTGGCAGTAAGTGAAAGCCTGAAGCAGCCGCGTGTACAGGAAACCATGAAAAAACTGGGATTCACCGTAGTGGGCAATACTCCTGAGCAATTTTCCCAATTTCAGAAAGAAGAAGTGAGCAAGTGGAAAGAGGTAATCAAGTCAGCCGGGCTGAGCCAGTAAACGTAAATGGCGTCAATGGCAGATGCAATAACACTATGTATTGCATCTGCATTGCCAGTCGGTATCCGCAAAGTGAGTACCAATAGGCCGGGGTAGCCGGCTGTCAAACCACCCGGCTACCACCTGAATGGAATCCACAGGGCCTATGCGCAGCCGCGCAGCGCTTATCAATTGTCTCAAATGAACCGGCGCTGTCAATTTACCGAACCAGCCTGCCCCGCCGCCCGTACAACAAATCTGCCCCGCTTTCAGACGTCCGTGCCTTCATCCGTTGCGGCAAACTGCATGGCCCACATCCGTGCGTATACGCCATTAGCC
>JBOIGK010000638.1:0-6144 GCA_050742695.1 Advenella sp.
AATCCCTGGTTGGGTCATAAGGCATCTGTTTTCCAAATGCCACGTTGTACGCCTGACTGGTCCCGTCCAGCAATAAGGTATAGCCATCCGGGTTGGCCTTGGCCACAACATTGGTACCAATCGTTCCATCTGCACCGGGCCGGTTGTCAATGACGATCGTTACGCCCAGTGATTCGCCGAGACGGCGCGCCACCATTCGTGCCAGCAAGTCCGTGCCCCCTGCAGGAGTGTAGGGTACGACTAATCGTATCTGTTTGGAAGGATAACCATCCTGGGCAACTGCAGCACCAACTATTAGCCCCGTCGAACATACAAGCACCAAAGACATCCATGCTCTTAGCATCTTCATAACTGTTGCCTCGCTTATTATGATGGATTGGCACAGCATCGCTTTGGCTATAGTCCAAGCCGGCGATGGTTGACCGCCGGCCTCTCATTCTCGGAAACCCGTCAGCAATATGGTCCGAACGGTATTTTCTTCGATTGGTGATTGACTATGTATTACGCCAAACCTTGTGTCCCTACAATCTATTTTGATAATGGAAAGGTGGTTTGTTACCTTTCATGTCACACAAGACACTGTATTGGCTAAGCGGTGAATGATCAATTAGCTGGAATTCAGGATATTGATGATCGAAATTCATCAGTTAGTCACAGACTTCATTAATTGATCACTGGCTGGAAAATCTTGCGGCGGGATTAACCAGGAGATGACCAAGCCAGGGCTAGAGGTGAATTAACGCTGTAAATACAAGCGTGATTTCGGGCGTAATGCGCAAATGTGTTGGATGGTCCACGGAATATCTAAAAAATTGAGTTCTGAAACGCAGCATCCGGTGAGCCCGTACTGAGGCTGGAAGGACAATCATTTCTATATTCTTAGCATAGTTAAGTTTTTACGGGGAACAGTAGAATATTAGCTCGCCCAATGGTTGTCGGTATCCGCATTTTGTCGTGTCTCACGGGCAATGATCGTCATTGCAATATACCGTGAAGAGTTACCATGGCTGTTTACACATGGTCGCCTCCAGGCTCGAGTCGAATGATTTCGACGATCGCTGTCATGCCGGCCACCAGTTCGACATCCGGAGCGACCCGATCAATATAGATGCGTACCGAGTGCACTGAGCAAGGCGCACCCATGAAAATTTACTAGCGTTGAACATTAGATTTTGATTCTTCCAGGAGCGCTAATAAGTTTCTGAGCGCTGTTGTAGCGGAATCTTCGCGCCATGCGACCCCAAGGCTGGCCACCAGGTCAGCCCCCTTAATGGGTATATAGCGCACTTGATCGACGCGACTTGTGCTCATGCAAGCTGGAACAATAGTTATTCCAAGCGATGCCGCCACCAAATTAATGGTGGATGAAATTTGCGGGACATTCTGTACCACGCGAGGGCTAAAGCCCTCCCTTTCGCATGCGGTAATTACCTGATCTGTCAGACCCATCCGGGTCGGCCGCGGGTAGAGCACAAATGGCTCGTCGCGCAACTGAGTTAACTCAAGTATTTCTTTATTTGCCAAATGATGCGATTTAGGCAAAGCAACGACCATAGGTTCCGTGGAAACCAGCTTGAATTCCATGTCGGAATCACGTCCGATCGGAAGCCGTACAAAAGCAACATCCAGTTGTCTATGTCGTAATCGCTCCATCAGTGGTTCGGTTCTGTGTTCCTCCAAAGTTAATTCGACTTCGGGGTATAGTTCGCGAAATTTCTGTAGAACCCAGGTCACTTCACCTGTGAATGAGGCCGATTCGGTGAAGCCAACGCTAAGCCGGCCGATCCGTCCGGCGGCTGCTAATCGGCACCGTTCGGTTGCTTTGGCTACGCGCTCCAGGATCACTCGACACTCAGCGAGGAGAACTTGCCCCGGCTCTGTCAATCTGACATTACCTGGCTGGCGATCAAAAAGCTTGACGCCAATTTCCTCTTCCAGTGACTTGATTTGGTATGTCAGCGGAGGCTGAGAGATACCTAGGCGCCGCGCGGCTTTCGTGAAGTGAAGTTCCTCGGCTGTCACCACAAAATAACGTAGATGTCTGAGTTCCATTTGATTCAAAAAACGTATTGGGACAGCTTGTATTATATATTAGACAGGCAGTAGTAGTGTTGTTAAACTTTTTTCACTTCTTTCACTACACATACTTTTTTGTCACTATGCAAACGACCGATCTCATAGACCAGCCAGCGACAATGGCACTTGCTGCATTCGCCTCATCCTTAACTTTCGATCAAATCCCGGCGGAGCTGGTTGACGATGTGAAGTTACATTTGCTGGATGGTATCGGGGTCGCGTTATATGGCTCACAGTTGCCGTGGACGCAACACGTCGCCCAGATCGCCATGGCCGAGGGCTGTACCCCGGTGGCGACCCTGTTGGGTGATGGCCGGCGTACCTCAGCGTTGAACGCTGTTCTTGTTAATGCAACGGCTGGCCATGCCTTTGAGATGGATGACATTCACAAGAACTCTGTCCTGCACCCGAATTCGCTGGGGGTGCCTGTGGTACTGGCCCTTGCTGAAGGACATCCTGGCATTGGTGGAGCCGATGTAATCACAGCATTAACGGCAGGAACAGAAATTGGTGTGAGAGTGGGAAATGCAGCGACGACCGCACTTTTTCTCAATGGCTTTCATCCTCAGGGAACGACCGGCGCCTTTGTGTCTGCGGCAGCAGCAGGACGACTTTTGCGACTGACGCCTGGCCAGATGCAACACACGCTTGGTATAGCAGGATCTATGGGGGCTGGGCTGATGGCAGCTCAGGAGGGGGCAATGGTTAAGCGTTTGCACGCGGGCAGAGCGGCGCAAGCAGGATTGCAGGCAGCACTCCTGGCTCAGCAGGGCTTTACCGGAATCGAAAATATATTGGAGGCGGGCTACGGTGGATTCTTAAGTGCCTTTGCCCGGACGTGTAAACCGGAGCGACTTTTGGACGGATTGGGCACGGATTGGGAAGCGGGAAAAGTTGGCTACAAGATGTACCCCAACGTGACCAGCATCCATGCGGCACTGGATGCAATGAAAGCGCTAATGCGGGAGCACGGAGTACATGCTTCTGATATAGATCGTATTGAAGTCGGTTGCGGGCATATGACCTATGTGCATACCGCATGGCGATACGAGCCCAAAGGCGTAACCGCAGCGCAGATGAACCTGTTCTATGGCCTGGCTGTGATGGCATTGAGAGGATCCGTTTCCGCACGCGACTACGCCCAAGCTCGAATCGCAGATCCAGAAGTTATGGATTTTATATCTCGAATTCATCCATTCGAGGACGAGATTATCGAGAGTCGTGGTGCAGAAGCCCGGCATGCCGCAAGGCTCCAGGTAAAAACCAAATCAGGACAACTGCTTTCTCATGATGTTTGGGCAAGACGCGGTAGTCCGGAAAATCCGGTGATCCCGGCAGAGATCACAGAGAAGTTTTTTGCAAACTCGTCACATTTACTTAATAAAACAACAGCAGAAGAACTGGTACGCCAGGTATTAATGCTGGAATCCCTGGATTCTTTGGAAGGAATTATTTCTCTGCTAAAGGAGGAGAGAACATGACTATTACACGACGTAAATTTATTTTAGCTTCGACGGTTGCGGGCGCTTTGGGAGGATTTTCCGTGTCTGTTCGTTCTGCGAGCGCTGCGGTGCGGGTAATCTGTCCATACGCGCCAGGCGGCGGGACCGACACCATTACCAGGGTAATGGCCAATGGGCTTTCTGAAATCAGAGGGCAGCCTCACATTGTTGAAAATCGTCCAGGCGCCGCCGGCACTATTGCACATCAATTAGTTGCTTCTTCCCGGCCCGATGGCAGTACATTGTTGCTTGGCGCAATAGGACCGCTGGCCGTGGCGCCTCATTTGATGAAGATCTCATATGATCCACTGGTAGATCTGGCTCCGATAACAATGGGTGCCGTTTTTCCGAATGTCCTGGTCGTGAGCCCCGCACTTGGCATCAAGACCCTCAAGGAATTTATCGAACTGGCCAGGACTCAAAAACTGAGTTATGGCTCTACGGGTATCGGGTCGTCATCTCACCTGGCAGGCGAACTTTTGAACAGTAACGCCGGGGTTAATATCCTGCATGTACCGTACAAAGGCGGTTCAGCCGCGCTAGTAGATGTTATAGGCGGGGCCTTAACGGCCTTTTACGCCACGCCTTCTTCCTCCAAACCCTTTATCGATTCCGGCAAATTAGTTGCTCTGGCGACAACCGGTCTTACGCGTTCTGAAATACTTCCTGATGTACCGACAATTGCTGAATCCGGATTCAAGGACTTTTCAGCACTTAACTGGTACTGTTTTATGGCCCAGGGAAAAACGCCGTCCCCCATCTTGGACAAACTAAATGAGGATATGGTTGCTGTACTGAAACGTCCAAAAGTGCGAGCGGAATTGCTCAATCATGGACTCACCCCGCAAGCCTCCTCACGGGCCCAATTGCGTCAATTTATCGAGTCTGAATCGACCCGTTGGGGCAAACTCATTCGTGAGCGAAATATTGGGCCCGCATGAACCTCATTATGTTCATAAGCGCACTTGGGCTGGTCGTAGCGCCAGTTGCCCGGGAACATCCACGTCAACAGGAAGTGAAGTCATATGCGAGCCATAACAATTAACCGGTACGGAGGCCCAGAAGTCGTCCAGTACGAAAACGATGTACCCGTTCCCCAGCCACGTGAGGGAGAGGTTCTGGTTGCAATAGCATGTGCCGGTATCAATTTCATGGACATTCACACGAGACAAGGTAAGTATGCCAATTCCCAAACTTATGCAGTGCGGGCACCTTGTACTCTTGGGATGGAAGGGGCAGGCACCATCGTTGCGTTGGGAGACGGCGTAGATTTCTTGCGTGTAGGGCAGCGCGTGGCATGGTGTATCTCCTGGGGCAGTTTTGCAGAATATGTTTGCGTTCCCGCTTCACTCATTGCCGTAATCCCCGATGAGATAGGTTTTGACGTCGCAGCCGCTGCAATGTTCCAAGGATGTACCGCGCATTATCTGGTGAACGATGTTGCCGAATTAAGGCAGGGGATGGATTGTCTGGTTCATGCTGCATCCGGTAGCATCGGCCAGATCCTCATCCAAATGGCCAAGCTCGCTGGCGCAACAGTGTACGCTACGGCCAGTAGCGAAGAGAAAAGGGCGACAGCCACTCGGCGAGGGGCCGACGTTGTGCTTGCCTACGAGGACGGACTTTTCGCTGACCGGGTTCGGGAGCTTACGTCGGGCAGTGGAGTCCACGTGGTTTTCGATTCGTTAGGAAAAACGACTTTGCGTGACAGCATGCGCACCACACGCACGCGCGGTCTCGTCATCAATTATGGGAATGTTTCAGGATCTGTTAATGATCTGGACCCCTATGAGCTCGGTGAGCAAGGATCACTATTTCTCACCCGCCCGCGTTTGGCAGATTATATGGCAGGCCACGCAACAGTCCAGCGCCGCGCAGATGCGATATTTTCTGCAATTTTGGATGGTCAATTATTTATTGATATAGCAGCCAGCTTGACTTTCGACGAGATTCCAAGTGTTCACGCAGCAATTGAAGCGCGGCAACAAATCGGCAAATGCGTTGCGTGGATTGGCCCGCGCGACGTTTCTGGTTAGACGGCCGAAAATAAAACAGTTTACTTTTTTGGTGACAGTGCTTCGGTTTTGACTAATTGATGTTGCGCTCGCGTGGTTGACCCAATGCGGTTATTGCGCGACTGCGCTAGCGGCCCAAAAAAAGTTGTCCGTTCTGACAATAGATGCGTGGGAAGGAAATACGCAACAGTTGGAAGAAAGAATTAAAACCGAATCAAAAAAAGAGCAACTAGCAATGCTTGAGGCAAGGTAATCCCGGAATAAATCCTTTTCGTACATCTACTGGCAGTCGCATTATTGCTGATCGGATGAACGCAAACTTCACTAACGATAATTTATTGCGACATCAGTGACGTTGGCGGGGGCGCGTCGGCTGGCATGGGCGGGGCCCCAGTGTAGTGGCCTTGGTAAACGCCACAACCGGAGAGAGCGATGAGCATGGCAGATATGGCTACAAATTTTTGCATGATGATTCAGGACCTGGATGGGGAAATGGGAGTCGAATATCCTAGTGCATCGACTTTATACAAAAATCAAATACCACTCAAACA
>JBOIGK010000639.1:0-4412 GCA_050742695.1 Advenella sp.
ACTACAACGATGCTCGGGCCTAATTGGGTGAATCCGTGAGAGGCTTTCATCATCGTGGTGGCAAGGGTCTCGGCACAGATCGAGATGGCAAGAATAAGATAGATATTGAACATAAATCCTCAGGAAAAAGTAGGTCTGTAAATTATATATTTTCAGAATGACAGCAAATGACGCTGCTGCGATGTGTGCCAGGCCTGGGTCAACGCCAGCCCGGCTTTGCGCGGGTTACAAAAAACGGACGATATGCTCGCGCAACCATTGATGGGAAGGGTCGCGATGGACGCGGTCGTGCCAGAGCATGAGCATTTCAAAGCCTGGTATCTCCAGCGGAGGCGCAACAACCTGCAGCGCGGTATTGTGCCTGATCAGCCGCGATGGGACCATCGCCACCAGATCAGTGTTGGTCAGGACTGCCTCAAGAAACAGAAAATGCGGCACCGATAGCGCAACGCGTCGGGCAAGGCCCCTAGCTGCCAGGGCCGTATCGGTCACGCCATGAAAACCGCCATTGTCAGGCGACACAATCACATGGTCCAGCTTGCAGAACTGCGCTACGGTGAGTGTGCGTTGCAATGCGGGATGGCCTGCGCGCGCTGCCAGTACATAGCTTTCATTAAACAATGAACGGCGTCGCAGTTGCAACGGTGCTTCCGAGCTGATGTGAAACGCCAGATCAATGTGCGCCTGTTCTGCCTGACTGGCCAGCGCCTGAGGATTGAGTGCCAGGATCGCCATGCGCGCATTGGGCGCCGCTGATCGCAACCCTGCCAGCGCGCCAAGCAAGATGCTGGTTTCTCCATAGTCTGACGCTGCAACACGCCATGTTTGATGGCTCTGGGCTGGGTCAAACGGACCGGACGGCGTCACCGCCTGCGTCAAGGCTTCGAGCGCCTGCCTTAGCGGCTGTCGCAGTTCGTCTGCGCGGGCGGTGGGTCGCATACCCCGTGGCCCGGGCAATAACAACGGGTCGCCAAAGGTTTCCCGCAATCGGGCCAGTTGCAGGCTGACAGTGGGCTGGGCCAGGTGCAGGCGTTCGGCTGCACGGGTGACATTATGCTCGGCCAGCAGGGCGTCCAGCGTAACCAGTAGATTAAGATCCAGACGCCGCAAGGAATTGTCCATGGAAATACCTGAAATTGTAGAAATTCATTTCTAATATACCGCAGAAAAACGTATCGTATGCGTATTCATTTACCAAAAAGGACCGCATCATGAATGTGCTTGTCGTTTATGCGCACCCCGAGCCCCGTTCGCTGAACGGGTCGATAAAAAATTTCATTGTCCAGCGGCTGGAGCATGCTGGCCATACGGTTCAGGTTTCGGATCTGTATGCCATGCAGTGGAAGAGCGCATTGGATCCCCAGGACAATCGCTCACCGACCCCGGGCGCGCGCTTTGATCCTTCTTTAGATTCCAAGCAGGCGTTCGAGAACGATACGCAGAGCATCGACATCGAACAGGAGCAAAACAAGTTGCTGTGGGCTGATGCGGTTATCTTGCAATTTCCGCTTTGGTGGTATTCAATGCCGGCGATTCTCAAGGGTTGGGTCGATCGCGTTTATGCCTACGGTTTTGCCTACGGAGTGGGGGAACACTCGGACACCCATTGGGGAGACCGCTTCGGAGAAGGAGTGCTGGCCGGCAAACGCGCCATGCTGGTGGTGACGGCGGGTGGTTGGGCGTCGCACTATGAGCCGCGCGGCATTAACGGCCCGATCAATGACATCTTGTTCCCCATCCAGCACGGCATCCTGTTTTATCCAGGCTTTGATGTGCTTGCTCCGCATGTGATCTACCGTACGGGCAAGATTGATACACGGGCGTTTGCCAACGTGTGCGATGAGCTCGGACAGCGGCTGGATACGCTTTGGACGACACCGCCTATTGCGTTTCGCAAACAGAACGCTGGGGACTATCGCATCCCGCAATTGACACTGCGCTCGGAACTGGCCCAGGGGGAAGCCGGTTTCGGAGTTCATGTTTCACCTCCGGACGAAAAAGGCGCGCCAAAACACTGGACGGCGGTTGAGCAATATGATCACTTGCACACCGAACCGGCGCGCTAGGCGCTTAATGTTACGCTTATTCGTTCTTAAATCGTTAAAGAGTAAGACACCTGGGTTCAGGTGTCCTGTCGGTTTTTTTCGTTGCGAATCATCCAAGTAGAAAGTAATAGTGGCAAAAACCGGTACGCGCTGCAATTACAAAATCACGTATTTAATGATGCTCTGTAATGACCTTCCCTTTGAAAGCGAGAAGAATGAAAGCGCTAGACCTGTAAACCCATCTTCAAAGGAAGGTATATGACGAAAAGATTGACTCGCTCGCTGTTTCTGGTTGCTACTTTTGCCGGCGTAGCCGCATTGGCTGGCTGCGCAGGCAGCGGCTATGATTCCGGGGCTTCATCCGCAGCGGACACCGGTGCGCAAGCGCCCATGACATCTGGCTCGCCAGCAACTGATTCTATGCAAACTGCGCCAACGACTCAGTCCACGCCAATGGCACCTGCTCCGACAGCACAACCCTGATTGTCCCGCGTAAGGCCAATAGCAGCGTCTGACGATAGTTATATCCGTTAGCTCTCAACGCGTTATTGCGCCTGACATTTGATCGAGATATGGCGCCCAATGCCATATCTCGTGACAACCGCACGGCCGGTCCACGTTAGCGCTCGAGACATCCTAATGCTCGGTTCAGTCTACTGACGTAATCGACCAATATGCATCGTACAAAGCAAAATAATCATCAGCCAGCACCGGGCAATCGGCTCGGGCAAAAGGACGTCGTGCTCGTTGTTCCTTACTTTTAGCTATTTGCGGGCCATTGTGCTCGATGCAATTGCCTGCCTCTCGACCTATTTGCCGGTCGCAGGCCGCATCGCTGTTCGGCGCCTTTTTCTGGTTTGTAAAGGCCCCTTTTTTGCCTATTCCTATGGTTTTTGCCGCGTCTCTTTTACGGGAATCCAAAAAATTTCAATCGCAATCCTTTGCCGACACTCGGCGAACCGATGCGCTGGGGCCACGTGAAGCCGGTAAGGATGTAAACTTGAGCCACGCTACTGATTTGCACCGGTTATGCCGGTCTCTGTCCAACTCGCCCGATTCAAGGAAGGCTATGAACTCGTCCAAACGTCTGCGCTCTGCAAACATCACACAAGGCCCGGCGCGTGCGCCGAACCGCTCCATGTATTACGCGCTGGGGTACAAGGAAGAAGACTTCGTCAAGCCCATGGTTGGCGTGGCCAATGGCTATAGCACCATCACACCCTGTAACAGCGGCTTGCAGAAATTGGCCGATGCGGCGATTGCTGCCATTGAATCCTCGGGGGGCAATGCCCAGGTATTTGGCACGCCCACCATCTCCGATGGGATGGCCATGGGGACTGAAGGCATGAAGTATTCGCTGGTTTCACGCGAAGTGATTGCCGACTGCGTGGAAACCTGCGTGCAGGGTCAGTGGATGGACGGAGTCGTGGTCATCGGCGGCTGCGACAAGAACATGCCCGGCGGCATGATGGGCATGCTGCGCGCCAACGTGCCCTCTATCTATGTATACGGCGGCACGATCTTGCCAGGGCGCCTGAATAATAAAGATCTGAATATCGTCAGCGTTTTTGAGGCCGTGGGCGAAAACGCTGCGGGTCGCATGAGCGACGAGGAACTACGGCAGATCGAACTGCATGCCATTCCTGGCCCCGGGTCTTGCGGCGGCATGTACACTGCCAATACCATGAGCTCTGCATTCGAAGCCATGGGCATGAGCCTGCCGTATTCGTCAACCATGGCCAATGTGCACGATGAAAAAACCAATTCGGCCAGCGAATCGGCCCGGGTTCTGCTCAAGGCAATCGAGCAGGATCTGAAGCCGCGCGATATCGTGACCCGCCAATCGATCGAGAATGCGGTCAGCGTCATTATGGCGACCGGTGGGTCTACCAATGCGGTACTGCATATGCTGGCCATCGCCCATGCCGCAGATGTCGATTGGACCATCGACGACTTCGAGCGCGTGCGTCAGCGGGTTCCCGTCATTTGCGATCTGAAGCCAAGCGGGCACTTCCTGGCAGTGGATTTTCACAAGGCGGGTGGAGTGCAGCAGGTCATGAAGATCCTGCTCAATGCCGGGCTGATCAACGGCGACTGCATCACGATTACCGGTCAGACGATTACACAGACGCTTGAAAACGTGCCGGACACGCCCTCGGCAGACCAACAGGTGATCAAGACCATCGACCAGGCATTGTACAAGCAGGGACATCTGGCCATCCTGAAAGGAAATCTCTCGCCTGATGGTGCCGTGGCCAAAATAACCGGCCTGAAGAACCCGGTCATCACCGGCCCGGCGCGCGTGTTCGATGACGAACAATCTGCGCTGCAAGCCATTCTGGATGGCAAGATCAAGGCAGGCGACGT
>JBOIGK010000640.1:0-1927 GCA_050742695.1 Advenella sp.
CCCCGGTGGCGCGCAACGCCGTGTTAACCGGCAGCCCGAGCAGCGCCCGCGCGTGCAGTTCGAATTCATTCTGAGTCTGGGTGATCATGGTGACCATCCCGGTATCGTGGGGCCGTGGGCTGACTTCTGAAAACCAGACCTGATCGCCTGCCACAAACAGTTCTACGCCGAAAACGCCCTGCCCCTGCACGGCGCCGGTAACCGCCAGGGAGATCTCTTTGGCCCGCTGCAGCGCTGCGGCCGACATGGCCTGCGGCTGCCAGCTTTCCACATAGTCTCCGGCTTCCTGGCGATGACCGATAGGTTCACAAAAGTGCGTGACGATCTCACCGCTTTTGGGATCACGAGCCCGCACAGTCAGCAAGGTGATTTCATAATCGAACCGGATAAATCCCTCGACAATGATTCTGCCCTTGCCAACGCGCCCGCCTTCCTGCGAGTACTGCCAGGCGTGCTGTACATCATCGGCGTTACGAATAAGCGACTGGCCTTTGCCTGACGAGGACATGACCGGCTTGACGACGCAAGGGTATCCAATCTGTTCATCAATGGCCTGCTGCAGCGCCTGCTGCGTATCGACAAAGCGATAGGGCGACGTGGGCAGGCCCAGTGTTTCTGCGGCCAGCCGGCGAATACCTTCACGGTCCATGGTCAGTCTTGCGGCCAGTGCCGTCGGCGTGACCCGAACCTGACCCTGCGCTTCCAGCTCAACCAGCAGATCGGTGGCGATGGCCTCGATTTCGGGCACGATCACATGGGGTTGTTCTGCCTCGATAATGCGACGCAGGGCTTCCCTGTCTGTCATGTTTACCACATGGGCGCGATGGGCCACCTGATGGGCCGGCGCATTTTCGTAGCGGTCCACGGCGATCACTTCGACACCCAGGCGCTGCAGGGCGATCACGACCTCTTTGCCCAATTCACCCGAGCCGAGCAGCATTACACGGGTGGCCGCGCTGGAAAAAGGGGTACTCAAAACAGGAGAAGCAGGATGGGCAGTCATGATGGTATTGGTGATAAAGAAGATTGTACGGTTGCCATACAGGCCGGCAACGGCAAGAAATACCCTGTTGTTTCTGCTGGCACGCTAAAACACGCTGAACGGACACTAAAGAGACGCTAATGGACACTACAGGCACGCTGGCCGGGGCAAAACGCGCTCGCGCCGGTTCAGCTTCGCAGCAACACCGTTACGGGATCGATATCAGGCAAACAGGGTACGGACAGCGTCGATTATAAAACGCCTGCATGACAAAAACAGCGTCGCGCCTGCAACAGCCGATTTCCCCTGCACGCAGCAGCCTGTGTCGAACAAACTGCGCCGGGGTCGGCCGGCTACCGCTGCGCCGCTCGTCGGGCGCCGGTTCCGGTTGCAACCCGCTGCAATGCGCATTTTGACGCAAGCCTGAAATTTATCCATCTTGCACTCGCGTTGCGATTAAAATCGCCGGATGGCCAATGAAATTGCATTTACTTCTGATGATGCCCTTGCCTCTGCGCACCGTACGCTGCAAACCGAGATTGCCGAGTTGCAGCACCTGGACGCACGCCTGGATGAACGCTTCGCCCAGGCGGTAGCGCTGCTGCTTGCCAACAAGGGACGGGTCGCGGTCACGGGCATCGGTAAATCGGGACATATCGCCCGAAAAATATCGGCCACTTTCGCCTCCACCGGCTCGCCCAGCTATTTTGTACACGCTGCCGAAGCCGCACACGGCGATCTGGGCATGATTACCGGCGACGATATTATTATTGCCGTATCCTATTCCGGGTCATCGCCCGAATTGGCTACCATTTTACCGATCGCACGGCGGCTGGGCTCGAAAATCATCGGCATTTGCGGCAACCGCTATTCCGAACTGGCCAGCCTGTCTGATGTTTTCCTGGACGTTGGCGTCACGCGCGAAGCCTGCCCGCTTAATCTGGC
>JBOIGK010000641.1:0-5398 GCA_050742695.1 Advenella sp.
GACAGTGAGTGGTCCTTGGTCACCACCGTCCAGCCATCGGCAAGTTGCCGCGAGTGGCGTTTGCCGGCATTGATCATGGGTTCAATGGTGAACATCATGCCTTCCTGCAGCCTGAGCCCCTCGCCCGGCCGCCCGTAGTGCAACACTTGCGGATCATCGTGGTAGATTTGTCCGATGCCGTGACCACAATATTCGCGTACGATGCTGAACCCTTCGCGGTGGGCTACGCTCTGTATGGCGTAGCCGACATCGCCCAATGTGGCGCCAGGACGCACCTGGCGGATGCCGGCCACCATGGCTTCATAGGTCGTATGCACCAGACGCTTGGCCAGCGGTCCGGGCTCGCCCACAAAATACATACGACTGGTGTCTCCGTACCAGCCGTCCTTGATAATAGCCACGTCTATATTAATGATATCGCCGTTGCGCAGCACCTTATCGGACGGAATGCCATGACAGATGACATGGTTGACCGACGTACACAAGGTCTTGGGAAACCCGTGATATCCGATATTGGCGGGGATGGTGTTCTGAACATTGACGATATAGTCGTTACACAAGCGGTCCAGCTCATCGGTTGTGACGCCTGCTTTTACATGCGGTGCAATCATATGCAGCACATCGGCAGCAAGCCGGCCGGCAATACGCGCCTTGGCTATATCCTGGGCACTTTTGATGGAGACGCGCTGACTCATTGACGCGCTCCCGCAGGCTCGCCTGCACGGATCGCCGCTGTACCCATGGTCGAGATGGAGCCCAGATCCAGTGTGCCACTTTGCCCGGCCTGCACCAGCAGACGGCACAGGTCGCTATGATCAAGATCGGGATACATTTCAGCCAGCATGCCAATGCGCATCCAGTGCTCGGCCTGAGCGTTGATGGAACGGCTAAGCGCCGTACTGGCCAGACGCAGGTTCTCATGCATCTGGTCGGAAATTTTTACAATACCCATAATTTGTCCGGATTTGGTAATAAAAATGGCGCGACCGCAAGGCCACGCCAACATACAACATCATTCAATGAAAGACATTATACGAAACGTATACGTTCAGTATATCACAATGAGCAGACGAATGACCTGACTTATGAATCCAGACAGGAGCCAATCCGCTCATTCACATAGGTCGTCAGCTCACCGGGTGCAGTATGTTCCAGTTGCAGTATCAAACCGATAATCGTCTCGGCCTCGCTATCGCTGATAACTGATGCAACCTGCTTGCGGAAACCCTGTATGGCCTCAATCGAGGTGCACGGCCGGTTGCATTGAAAAGCGGCCCAGGCATCGGGCAACGCGCGATCCAGGTTCACGGTACTCATGGCCAGTTGTAGTTGCTCAATCAATACAGGCGGACAGTGACCGCCCAGTGTCGCCATATGGGCCGATAGCACGCCGTCCATCGCGGCCCGACCTGGGCCGGGAAAATCGGGCGGATCCTGACAGACCCCGCCGACAGCATCGTTTGCACTGATCTGTGCCGCTATCGCCCTGTTTTGCTCCAATTGTGCCGCCTGCGCAGCAGCAAATCCCATTGCGTCCAGCGTCGCAGTTGCGGCCAACTGGCGGGCCCTGGCTGCCGCCACCGCAGCTCCCACCGTTGCGCTAACAACACCAGCCCGCCAGGCCCGGCTGCAATCGATATCAGGCAGATCGGCCAATACCGCTGCTGCAAGATAACCGGCAGCCAGCGCGCTCATGAACAGGTGCCCACTGCTCTGACAATCCTGGACCAGCACCCACGCAGCAGGAATGATGGCGGCATCCACAGCCGTGAATCCGGAACGCACATCTGCACCAGGCTGCCTGATATCGAGCATTGCGCCAATTGACAAGGCTGACAACAGCGGTTGATTCTGAAAATATCCTGTTGTGTCCAGCGCGGCCGGCGAACCGCTGCTGGTGCCGATAATGGTAGTGCGCGGCACAGTTGCCCGCGGGTTTATGTCTGCGCTCAATATCGTTGCCAGGGCCTTGAGCACACGCCAGCGAATCTGTTCTGTAGCCGCAACCGGCAAATTTTCAACTGCCATATTGCTGATGAGTTGCGCAAATTGCGCCGTCACCGGATCGGTCATATCTTTCTAATCGCTTCTCTTAATTGCAACTGCTATTGTGCAGCATCCTGTGCATCGTCGCCAGTTGCACTCACGCGGTTTCTTGATGTGGATCATATTTTTCAAATATATAGACCATAACAACCACAGGGATATAGCACATGCAATTGATTGGCTGCAATATCGCCATGAATATTGCTGTGCACACGCAACTTGCGCTACCTGTTCACTCGCCACCACCCTGGCGCATCGGCAGCGGACCAATCACAGATATAATAATTCAACCAAAGTTGAGGTACGGGAGAGCCCATGCCAGAGATAAAACCTGAAGAACACGGAAAACTGCTATCGGTGGGCGAAGTAGCCCAACGCAGCGGCGTAGCAGTATCTGCGCTGCACTTTTATGAACGCAAGGGATTAATTGCCAGCGTACGCAACAGCGGTAACCAGCGTCGCTACAAACGCGAAGTCCTGCGCAGGGTAGCCATTATCAAGGTCGCACAGCGGGTGGGCATTCCGTTGACGGAAATTGCCGAAGCGTTTGCCACCCTGCCCAGCGGTCGGACCCCGAGCGCAGCGGACTGGGAACGCATGTCCCAGGTCTGGCATGATGATCTAAGCGACCGTATCCGGACGCTGACCAGCCTGCGCGATCAGCTTACCGAATGCATAGGGTGTGGTTGCCTGTCCATTGCGTCATGCCCCTTGCGCAACTACCTGGACCGGCTCTCGGACAAGGGGCCGGGCGCTCATTTCCCACCCCCGGGCTAACAGCTGCCATTTCTGTGCAAACGCCGTCATATCCGGCACGCAAATCCCAAAAACGTCATGCAATGCGGCTTGCGCCGCTTGTGCGCTTTCCAGCATGGTCTGTTCAGTCTGTCCATCCTCATAACGCGTGGTCAGCAGATTGTTGCGCAAGGTATAGCGCCCATTCTGGAAAATCCTGGCTGCCACAACGGAATGACGAAAATGGGAGTCCTCATGCGTAGACGTGTAATAGTTGGGGGCAATGTAGTCCACCGGATGCTGCCGGGTCAAATCAAACCGGTACATATTGCGCCAGCCCGTGTTGGTATGAACCTGTAGCCAGTAATCGCCATCAATCAGCAGACAGCGATAAGTGCCGTGGCTGGTTTGCTGCACATTTTCCCTGTTCAACACCATGGGCGCGGGAATGGAGTTGCCGCCAAAGCCCACATCGACAATGTAAGGACGATGATCCAACCTGACATGCAACAGCATATGGGAGCGAGCAGTAATGGCATTATCGTCGGCGCCCCACAACACACGCGCCAGCAGATTGGACACAGTAAAGCCAAGACGGTGCAACACATGGGCAAACAGCAAATTCTGTTCATAGCAGTACCCGCCGCGCTCACTGAATATCAGTTTGTGCTCAAGGCTGGGCAAATCGATCCGAACCGGCCGGTTCAGAAACGGGTCCAGATTTTCAAATGAAATAGTCTTCTGGTGCAACAACTGCAGCGCTGCCAGCGTCTCCAGCGTGGGGTCCTGGGACCCTGTATAACCGAGTTTGGCAAAATACGCATTCAGATCGATTTTGTAATCTGTGAGCGGGGTCTTCATCAAAACACTCCGGGTAAAAGAATAAATGACGATCGCAGTGTAAAACCTCAACCTACATTAAGGTCAAATCATCTGCTGCTCAGGCATGGTCAGATTCCGCAGGATCGCTGCAGAACCGGCATTGGCCGGCAGAAATATTTCCAGCACCAACTCCGAAAGCGCAACCTCCAGCGGGGTACCAAAGGTCATGGTCGCGCTCAGTAAAGACAGCACACCCTCGTTCGTGTCAAGCTGCAATGGCACGGCAATGGTATGGTTGACAGGCGGCAGATGCGGGATGCCATCCGGGGTGGGATAGGCAACCAGTTCATCATACAGCGCCAGCAGCCACGGGTCGGCCGTCTGCTCGTACTGGCGCCGCAACCGTTGCAGCAAATGCGCACGCCATTCAGAAAAATTGAGAATGCGCGCTGCCAGCCCTTGCGGATGCAGCCCCAGCCGCAGTACGTTAACGGGTGCCGCCAACAGCTCAGGCGCCACATCGGCAAGCAACAAGGACAGACTGCGGTTGGCATGCACCAGGTTCCAGTGGCCATCCACCGCCATGGCAGGAAAAGGTTCGTGCGCCGTCAGCAAGGCAGTGATCGCGCTGTGCGCTTCATGCAGCGGCGCATCGTTAAGCGCGTGTTCGGCATAGTGAGGGGCATAGCCGGCGCACAATAGCATCTCATTACGCTGCCGCAGGGGAATGTCCAGATGGTCGGCCAGTAAAAGCAACATCTGGCGGCTGGGCTGCGCCCTGCCGGTCTCCATGAAACTCAAATGCCGGGCAGAAATGTTTGCCAGGCAGGCCAGATCCAGCTGACTGTAGCGCCGTCGCTGTCGCCAGTCGCGTATGAGACCTCCAACGGTGGTTTGTGTCATGATTTTCGCAGGTTTGAATGGTCGGCGCAGGCGTACCGACGGGCGCACGGGCAGCCTGACGTGTTGTCATAAATACAAAAGCGGCCTGTTGGCTCAAGCATAATCGGGTCCTGAACAATAAACCATTACCTTGCTGGTAATGGACATGCGCCGCGTTTTACATCACAGTAGATGCAACCGAACCAGTCACACCACACCCGCGGCCTGATGACAATTGCCATCGCGCCGTAAAATAAAAGGAATATCGCATGATCGAGCTGTCCGCATCAAGTCCTGATTTACACAAAAATACAAATCACCGTACACTGGTGTCGTCTGTGAGTCGACCTACTGAAGAGACTTACGTTATTATCTTTCATCTGAAAGCGGACACACAAGCACAGTTTCTCGCGCTACTTGAACCGGTGCTGGACGCCATGCGACACGAAACCACATTTGTCAACGCAGCGCTGCACCGCGACCCGGCATCGGACAGCATCTATATGCTCTATGAGACCTGGCTGGATCGTGAGGATGTGCTGAATGTCCAGATGCACAGACCTTATCGCCAGGCTTTCTGGGACACCCTGCCGGAACTGCTGGAGCAACCCAGACAGATACAGGTATGGAAACCGATCAGGACCGACCTGAGCGCCTGAGTTTACGATACGCGGGCAACGATCCTGGCGGGCCCGTCGTCCGGTCCAAGGTTTTTATTATTATTCCAGCAGGAGCAGACCATGGCAGTCACTCACAACTATGACGTTATTATCGAATGGACCGGCAATCGCGGTGTTGGGACGCGCGACTATAAAAGTTATGATCGCGACCACGTCATCCGTGCCAACGGCAAATCCGATATCGCCGGCTCTTCAGATGCGGCATTTGCCGGCAATGCGCAGCGCTGGAATCC
>JBOIGK010000642.1:0-3449 GCA_050742695.1 Advenella sp.
TTCCTGGGTAGAGACGCGTTCCCTTGATGAGGGTGTGACTGCATTTACCGAACTGGATCGGGGGAACATTGCTTCGGGCAAAGTAGTATTGCTGCCGCATTGATTTGCAGGCGATCTGCTAGTGGTACGTGATGCACCTGCAGCCGCGACGTTGCGCATCCGAAATGACGCCGACGGTCTGCGGTACGATGCACCATAGACAGTGATTGACGGTGTGCTCAATGCCGGCGGCGATTAGGGTGTTGAATGGTGCTGCATGAAGCCTTGCACGGTTGTCATTGCGCGCTCAATTGATCGGGTTGATTGCCTCTAGAACTCCATTTCTGCCGAGAGCAGTACGGTGCGCGGCGCGGCGGCCGTTGCGACGGTAAGCCGTGAGCTGCTCGATAACCAGTATTTCTTGTTAAAGACGTTTTCGACGCTGGCACGCAATGTGAGCGGGCGGCCCTGGAAGGTCGTGCGATAACGTGCGCTCAGGTCATAGCGTGTCCACGATGGCAGTGTGAGGGTGTTTTCGGCATTATAGGGTGTTGCTGCGGTGTGAATGGCGCGTCCGCCCACGCTCAAGCCGGGTACCCACGGCAATTCCCAATCTGCTGCCAGGTTGAACGTGCGCTTGGGCACACCATTGGCCTGGTTGCCTTGATTGACGCCACCTGCAGTGCGACGCAGTTTGGCATTATAAAAAGTGGCACTGGCCATAACGCGCAGACCATCGGTCACTTCACCGACAGCCGACAATTCCACACCGCGATTACGCTGCTCGCCATCGTAACTGTAGATATTGGTGTCCGGGTCGGTAATCGCGTTTGGACGATCTACCTGGAAAACCGAGACCGTGGTCATGACGCGACCCCAGTCGACTTTGACGCCGGCTTCGTACTGCTTGGACTTATAAGGTGCAAACACTTCGCCGGCATTGGCTGCATCGATGGGAGCCGTGCTACCCGTGCTCAGGCCTGATGTAAAATTACCGTATATCGACACGTTGTCCAGCGGGCGTATAACAATACCGAAAAGTGGTGATATCGCGCTTTCATTGTACGAGGAAGTGACTGCGCCAGCGAGGTTGAAATTCTCCGACTTCACCTGTTGCCTGCGCAGGCCGCCGGTAACCAGGATGCGGTCGTTGGCAAACGACAGGGTGTCGGTCAGGGAAAGGCTGGAGAGCTGGGTTTCCGAATTCTTGCTCGGCGACTGGCGATCGCCGGTCATTGGAATCAGCGGCACCGGATCGTAGATATTGGAATCGATCGTTTGACTCAATGGCGCTGACAAGTAGAAGCTTCCCGCTTCTGTTTTGAGAATAGAGCCGGACAGGGTGACCAGATGGTTCACACCAAATGTACTGAATTTTGCGCGCGCGCCGATCTCGGCCGTCTTGTTGCGTGCGTGGGCGTCATACCACGAATTGATAACCCGCAAGTTACCCAAATCGTCCACTGCATCGGTCGCACGCGCAGAAGGGAAATCCTGTTCGCTGGCGCCGGAGTGGTAGCCTGCTGCCGCATAGACCATGAGTCGGTCGGAGATATCGTATTCCAGTCGCGAGGCGATGGTCGAGTCGCGAATCGTCAGGTCGGCGCCTGAATAGATTGCGCGATGGCCGGAAGGGGCGGAGGGAACGTTTGCTATATCTGGATGGAATCCGGTTTGCGCACGAAAGTTGTCAACATTTTCTCGTTGTGCGTACGTGTCCAGGGACCACCGCAGTTTGGCCGAGCGGTAGTCCAGTGACAGCGCGCCCAGGGCAAATTTCTGGCGACCGTCGTCCAGGCTTGTTTTGCCATTGCGGTATACGCCGTTAAAGCGGATGCCCCATTGCTTGTCATCGCCAAAGCGGCGTCCCATATCCAGGTGCGCGCCAAAAATTGATTTGCTTTCGTACGTTGTGGTGAGGCGGGTCAACGGTTCATCTTCGGCGCGCTTGGTAACGATATTGATGTTTCCGCCAATGCTGCCAGTGGGGCTGATGCCGTACATCAGTGTGCCCGGCCCCTTGAGAACTTCAACCCGTTCCATCATGGCCGTAGGCATGCGGTTGGAAGAAGCCAGGCCATATAGCCCGTTAAAGCCCACATCTCCACTGTTGACATTGAAGCCGCGGATCTGGAAATCTTCGCTGAAACTGCCCGTTGACGTCATCACGCGTACAGATGCTTCGTTGACGACTACGTCAGCCAAGGTACGGGCTTGCTGGTCATTCAGAAATTGCGATGTGTAATTGGTGGTGCTAAAGGGCGTATCCATGACATCAGACGAACCCAGCACGCCCAGGCCGCCACCGCGCGCGACCTGGCCGCCGGCGTAGGCAGTGGGAAGCGCATCGTCGGCGCCGCTTGCCATGATAGGGGTCAATTGCACAACGCTGCTTTGAGCGTAAGCGGCCAACGGCAATCCCAGTACAGAAAGACTAAGGGTATTGATCACAAGCCGGTTCATGAGCGAGGGCGAGTTCGGCGACGTGGTTTCGCAGGCGGGAGCGAGTCTCGCAGGCTGAATGGTTCTCATGAACGGGCCTTCAATTAATTTGGAAAGGGCAATTTATATAACAATAATGATATTGATTATCAGTAATCCTATCGTTTTTGTTGTCTGTGCATTTGTGAATGTGAATGTCGGCGGACGTCATTCGTCCTCTGAGGCTGGCCAGCTCAAATATTGAAATGATGTCAGCGTGCTCGCCGGTGAAGTCGGTTTCGGCAACTGCCCCGGCTATTGCGGGAAGCAGGGGGCAAACGTGTGGTACTCGCACCGGGTGCTGAACGATGGGATAATGGTCTTTTTGAAAGTGAATTGTGATGACTGATCAAGCTGTTCTGAAAGTGGTGCTTCATGCGCCAACCGCAGATGCTTTGCAGCGTGCCCGCAGCAATGCAGGCAATCTGCTGCGTGAGGAACCGGGCGCGCGCGTTAAAATTGTACTCAATGCCCAGGCGGTGATTGCTGCCCTGGATGAACCACAGGAGCAGCTTGATGCCATTACCTGGTTATGTCCAAACACCCTGAAGCGGGCAGATCGGCAGAACAGAGACCCGCTGCAGGTACTCCCGCACGGCGCTATGGTTGAGCTAGCTCGGCTGCAGCAGGACGGATGGGTATACATTCGGGCGTAATCCCATTGCACCTGGGCCCCTCACGCGCATGACGCGTTGTTTTGTATATGGCCCGGCACGCAGGGCAGAGGCGCCGGCAACGCTCGGACTTGTGGTTGACTGCAGCAGGTGATGCAGATGCAGACTGCGATCGTTTTTTCCGCGGGGCGCCGTGGTCTGTTTGCCGTTCGATAAAAATCTTATAAAACAGGCCGTTTAATGTGCTGATGTGTCATAGGAATGGCAAAGCAGGACGAAAAAAAACGAACCCACGGGATTCGTTTTTTTAACCGGCAATGAACAGCTGATTATTTCAGGTGTGTGCTGACCAGTTTTGTCATTTCGAACATGCTG
>JBOIGK010000643.1:0-3731 GCA_050742695.1 Advenella sp.
ATTCAGAAGGGTTTTGAGTGATTTCATTTGTGTTCAAGTATTCGGCTCTGCCCGAAATGTCGGGCAGAGCAGGTTATTGACGAACGGACACCCGCCAATGCATATCTGAAGAACGAGCGAATTAAACGGACAAAACAGAGGTCCGGCGAGCTGCGATCACAAGCGTCATCGCGCGTGGCACCACGTGCAACACACAACGCCACCATTGTCACTGTGCGCCAGCCAGTTTGCGCTCCAACTGGGCCAACAAACCGCCAGCAGCAGCCATCTCAACCAGAAATGGCGGAATTGCCTGACAGGCAAATGTGTGCACCGACTCGCTGTCAGTCTCTGTATCCGGATAGACGCGCAGTACTGATCGCTCAGTATCAATTTCAATATAACTGCCCTGCTCAATGGCTTCGGCCTGGGGGCATACAATGGCCAGCAAGCCCAGATTGAAGGCATTGCGAAAATACAAGCCGCTGAATGACGGCGCAATCACGGCTTTTACACCCAACTGGACTAGCACGCCGACCGCCTGTTCGCGCGACGAACCAATGCCAAAACCAGGGCCGGCAACAAGCACGTCTGCAGGCTGCAGCGCAGCGGCAAGACCTGGGTAGCGGGCCTCCAGGCAATGCGTAGCCAGCTCGGGCAGATCCAGTTTCATATAGGCTCCGGGCGCCAGTGCATCGGTATCGACATTCTCGCCAACACGCCAAACGCGATATCTGCTCATTGTTTACCCTCCGCCAGCACAATCCGTGGATCTGAAATACGTCCGGTCAGCGCCGATGCAGCAACCGTGTAGGGCGAGGCCAGATACACCTGGGTGTCAGCCGATCCCATGCGCCCCTTGAAGTTGCGCGCCGTACTGGAGATCACATTGGCAGCTCCTTTCAGGGCATTACCATAGCCTGAACAGGCGCCACAGGAGGTGGCAAATACCTGTGCGCCCGCATCAATCAGAATATCCATTATCCCTTCGTCCTGTGCATCCTGCTGGTCGCGCAAGGTCGCGGGCGCCACCATCAGACGAACGCCGGAATCAACACGCTGCCCTTTGAGCACCGTTGCTGCGGCACGTAAATCCTCCAGCTTGGCGCCGGTACACGCGCCAATGTAGGCCACCTGCACCGGTGTATCACGCATGTGATCGACGGGATGAACATTGTCCGGACTGTGCGGTGCTGCAACCATGGGCGATAGCGTGCTGGCGTCAAATGAGCGTACATCCCGCTGCGCGGTTGCATCACTACGCCAGTCATCCAGATCCACATCTGCATTAACGCCCACCGACGCAAGATAATCCAGCGTGGTCTGGTCCGGCGCAATCAGGCCCACCTGCGCACCCAACTCAGCACTCATATTCGATAGCGTCATGCGTTCCTGCATGGATAGTGCCGACACTGCGCTGCCTGTATATTCGACGGCAGCATAATTGGCACCATTGGTGCCATACAGCCCGATCATATGCAGCATCATGTCCTTGGCCGTCACGCCGGCCGGCAGTTGCCCGGACCAATCCATGGCAATGGTCGGTGGCGTGCGCACCCATATTTGTCCGGTCACCACTACACCCAGCATCTCGGTGCTGCCGATGCCAAACATATACGCGCCAAATGCACCACCCGTGGGCGAGTGCGAATCGCCACCGACGCAAAACAGGCCGGGACGCAAATGACCTTTCTGCGGCAGCACCACATGGCAGATGCCGATTGAGTCATATACATTTGGAAGCTGTTGCTCGGTTGCCCAGTCGCGTGCGATTTTCAGGATGCGGCGTGAGTCGTCATCTTCTTCGGGGACGTAGTGATCCATCACCAGGACCACCTTGGATTTATCCCAGATTTGCGCCCCGAGTTTTTCGAGCATGGGCTTGAGTCGGCGCGGACCGCTGGAGTCATGAAACATGGCCAGATCCACAGCGCATGTCACGATCTCGTTCACCGCCACCTCCTGCCGGTGACTGGCCCGGGCGATCAGTTTCTGTGCAAGCGTCTGCGCCGCCATAGCAAGGTCCTTTTTGGGAAAGATATACGAAGTTTGCCTTATTATAAAGATGTACTTACAACAATACAAGTAATGCATGTACACACCAAAACTCATCGCGCTCACCGGTCGGGGCCACTCCAGCCATTTCGTGGTGTCCGGGACCTACCGTACGATCCGGATAGGCAGGCACACTCAGCCATGGCGCCGATTTTATAATTAGCAAATGAAACAAATTACATTAATGCTACGTTAGTAATAATGTTTTGTTACGTATATGGTAGATACGACAGTTGTAATTTATATCCAGATTGCGTACATTCGCTTGAGAAGTAATGTTAATGAAACAAGACTGAAAAAAATCATTAACCAACTGTAAATAAACAACATTCCAACATTTTTCCGGCAACGCACGCATCCTTTTACCTAAGGACATCTCCGTGGATATTCCAAATTCGATCCAGTTTCGCTCCATTGTTGCACACACGCCACTCGGGGGCAGCCTGGGCTTTCGCCAGATGAACGGTTCCGAAGGCCTCTCGCAATTATTTGAATTCGACGTCGAACTGGTCGCCGACAATTACAGTCTGGACCTCAAGAGCCTGCTTGGCAAATCGCTCACGCTTGAAATTGAAACAGTGGCCGGATCCCGCTTTCTGAATGGCCAGGTAACGCGATTTCAGCTGATGGGTCGGGAAAACGCAGTGTCCCGCTATTACATCTATAAGGCGACTGTACGACCCTGGCTTTGGTACCTGACCCAGACCTCCGATAATAAGATCTTCCAGCAAAAAACCGTGCCGGATGTCATCAAGGAAGTCCTGGGCGAGCACGGATACCCATTTGAAATGAAGCTTAGTGGCTCCTACCGCAACTGGGAATATTGCGTCCAGTACCAGGAAACGGATTTTGCGTTTATCAGCCGTCTCATGGAACACGAAGGTATTTACTATTACTTCAAACACGAGAACGGCCAGCACACCCTGGTTATGACAGACGACATTTCGTCACACGAAGCCACGCCAGGATATGACTCAATCCCCTATTACGGCCCGGATCGCCATGGCAAGCCCCAGGAAGAGTACATTTCCATGTGGGAAGTAGTAGCCCAGATCACACCTGACGGTTACGCGACCACTGATTACGATTTCACCAAGCCTGGCGCAAGCCTGGATTCCGTATCGAAACGTTCCGGCGGATCGCAAAACGGCAATCTGGAAATGTTTGAATGGCAGGGCGGCTTTCAGGAGCCCGATCATGGCGAGCAATATTCCCGTGTACGGCTGCAGGAACTGCAAAGCATCCAGGAACAGGTACGCGGTATCGCCAATGCCCGTGGCATTGCTGCTGGCTTTACCTTCAATCTGAGAAACCACCCCAGGTCGGCAGAGAACAAGGAGTACCTGGTCGTCTCGGTCAATTACCGTATGAGCGTTGCAGGTTATGCCACAGGCACAGGCGCCCAGGAGGTCTATGAAGAAATCTTTACCGCCCTGCCCGCATCTATCCAGTATCGCGCCCCGCGCATCACACCTATTCCCCGCACCCACGGACCGCAAACCGCGCGCGTCGTAGGCCCTGAAGGCGAAGAAATCTGGACAGACAAGTACGGTCGCATCAAGGTGCAGTTCCATTGGGACCGCTACGGCAAGAAAAATGAAAACAGCTCCTGCTGGGTTCGCGTATCCAGCCCATGGGCCGGCGGCGGCTTCGGCGGCCTGCAACTGCCCCGGATCAAGGACGAAGTCGTGGTCGAC
>JBOIGK010000644.1:0-3619 GCA_050742695.1 Advenella sp.
AGCATACAACATGGCTGTTCTGGATAATAAAATCGCTATTGTCACCGGCGCCGGCAGCGGCTTTGGCGAAGGCATTGCCACTGCTTATATCAATGAAGGCGCAAAAGTCATTGTGGCCGATATCAACGAAGCGGCCGCCTTGCGCGTTGCCGGCGCACTCGGGGACAATGCCAGTGCGTTTAGCGTCGATGTTTCAAATGGAGAGCAGGTGCGGGCCCTGGTCGCCCATTGCGTGGACACTTTCGGAGCCCCCGATATCGTAGTCAATAACGCCGCCATTACCCACAAGAACCAGCCCATGCTGGATGTAGACGAAGCGATGTTTGACCGGATGTTCGACGTCAACGTCAAATCGATTTACCATATGGCCCAAGCAGTGGTTCCCGTTATGCGCCAGACCGGAGCCGGCGTCATTCTCAATATCGGCTCAACGGCAGGGATACGTCCGCGCCCTGGCTTGAGCTGGTACAACGCGTCCAAGGGCGCAGTCAATGTGCTATCCAAATCCATGGCGGTCGAATTGGGCCCCGACAATATCCGGGTCAATGCCATTTGCCCGGTCATGGGGATCACCGGCATGTTCGAACTGTTTATGGGCCTGCCCGACACGCCCGAGAACCGCGCCAAATTCATTTCATCCATCCCGCTGGGCCGGTTTTCCACGCCCAAAGACGTGGCCGCAGCTGCCGTCTTTCTGGCCAGCGATGCCGCTGCGTTCCTGACCGGCGTCGAGTTGCCGGTCGATGGCGGGCGAACTGTATAAAGAAAACATGCGATGAAAATCAAAGCAGCCATATTAAGGGCTATGAGCACGCAGCTGCCCTACGCGCAAAGCCGGCCGTTAAGTATTGAAGAGGTGGACCTGAGCGCGCCCGGCGACGGCGAACTGCTTGTAAAAATGCAGGCCAGTGGTCTTTGTCATTCAGACCTGTCGGTCATCAATGGGGATCGCCCCAGGGGGATGCCCATCGTGCTGGGCCATGAAGCCTCTGCCACCGTCATCGAATGCGGGCGCGGCGTCTCCGACCTGATGCCAGGCGACCATGTGGTGATGGTGTTCGTGCCCAGCTGCGGTTGCTGCGCACCATGCGCCGAGGGGCGACCCGCATTATGCATTCCCGGTGCCGTCGCCAATACGGCGGGCACGCTGCTATCTGGCGACAAGCGCCTGTCCCAGGATGGCCAGCCGCTAAACCACCATACCGGTGTTTCGTGCTTTGCAGAATACGCCGTGGTTTCCCGGCGTTCCTGCGTCAAGGTCACTCGCGATCTTTCCCACAGGGAAGCATCGCTGTTCGGATGTGCCGTTCTCACCGGCGCCGGCGCCGTCATCAACCGGGCCAGATTGCAGGCCGGTGATACCGCTGCCATCGTCGGTCTGGGCGGTGTCGGCCTGAGCGCGCTGATCGCTGCGGTCGCCTCTGGCGCAAGAAGGATTGTGGCTGTCGATCTGAGCGACGATAAACTGGCGCTGGCAAAAACGCTGGGGGCAACACACTGCATCAATCCAAAAGCCGTCCAGGACAAGAGCGATCTGATCGCGCAGGCCGCCGGTTGCGTAGACTACGCCTTTGATATGGCCGGCGCCGTGCAGGCGTTCGAGACGGCCTATACGCTCACCAAAAGAGGCGGGGCGACCATCACATCCGGCCTGCCCAATCCCCGGGCAAATTTCGCGCTGCCGCTGGCGCAACTGGTGGGCGAGGAAAGAACGGTGCAAGGCAGTTATCTGGGGTCCGGCGTACCGTCGCGGGACATTGAAAAATATATAGATCTGTATGTCGCTGGAAAACTACCCGTAGACAAGCTGATGGGACAGACTTTCACACTGGACCAGATCAATGAAGGTTTTGATCACCTTGCGTCGGGTAACGGACTGAGAGACACCATCCTCTTTTAGAGTGCAATAACAATCAGGAGACATAACCATGCTAAAAAAAACCATGCGGCTCATGGCGACGGCGGCGTTCGCCGGCATTGCCATGAGTACCAATGCTTTTGCCCAGGAAAAACCAGCCGAGATCAAGCTGGGCATATCCACTTTTCTTTCCGGCTCTGCTTCGGTGTTCGGCGTACCGGCACGTCATGCAGCTGATCTGCTGATCAGCGACATCAATGCGGCCGGCGGCATCGATGGCGTCAAGATCGTACCCACCTATATTGACGAAGGCGGTGGTGGCGAAAAGCTGCTTTCCGAGTATCGTCGTCTGGCAGAGAACGGCACCCGCGTCTTTCTTTCTGCCATTTCCAGTGGCAACTGCAACATCATTGCACCGGTGGCCGAAGACCTGAAGACACTCAATATTTTGTGGGATTGCGGCACCGAAAAGGTACTGGAAGAAAAAGAATATAAATACGTGGTACGAACCCAGGCCAATGCCACCGCTGAAATGGTCGCCTCTGTCCTATATCTGCTCAAGACAAAGCCGGACTTCAAGACTCTGGCCATTGTCAATCAGGATTACGCCTGGGGCCGTGACTCCAGAGAGATTTTCCTGGCAACGCTAAAACGCTTCAAGCCTGACGTGCGTGTCGTCGCGGAAATGTTCCCGAAATTTGGCGCCGCCGATTTCTCTACAGAAATCAGCCGCTTGCAGGCACTGCGGCCGGATGTCATTCTGTCCACATCCTGGGGCGGAGATCTGGACAACTTCGTGCGGCAGGCTTCGCAGCGCAATCTGTTCAAAAACTCCACGTTCGTGCTGCCGCTGGCAGAAAGTTCGCTGGAACGCCTGGGCAGCGCCCTACCGGAAGGCGTGATTGTCGGCGCCCGTGGCGACCACTACTTCTTGCATCCGGAAACCAAGGATGATCCGAAGCACCAGGCCTTCATCAAGAAATTTCGTGAAAAAACCAATGCCTATCCGATTTACTCGGTGTACCACATGGTACAGGCGATCCATGGGCTGAAAGCCGGTTACGAAAAAGCCATCAAGGATAACGGCGGCAAATGGCCGAGCACCGAACAAGTGGCCGCAGCCATGCACGACGTGCAATTTACCGGCTTTGGTCGCAGCCTGAAAATCGATCGCGCCGACGGTCAGGCCTACGAGGCGCAATTGCTTGGTATTACCAAGAAAGTGCCTGATTATCCGTTCGCGGTGCTGGACAAGATGATTATCTATTCTGGCGACAAATTGATCGCGCCGGTCGGTAAAAAATCCATGGAGTGGCTCAGCACCGTCGAGCCGGCAGCGCTGAAGGCGGAAGAAGGCAAGCAGTACGATCACTGAAATCCGCAGCAGCAACAGTCAGGGCGTATAGAAGCACTTTTGCACTTAACGCCCTGACAAAACCGACAGCAAGCAACAACGCTGCGCCTCATCGTCATGGATATCAACGACGCCAGGCTGCAGCGTTTTTTTTATGTTGCGTCGCTAGCACGAGCGCCTGGCGCATGACTGAAGGCATCTGCGCTATGTGCGCGTCTACTGATCGCGTACTTTCGTGCCTCGTGCATGCGGCAGGAAATGCCAGAAAATCGCTGCAGAGATAAAACCAAAGCCGCCAGTCAGCGCGACACCAGCACCCAGTGACACCAGCGCGGTCATGCCGGATAACAGAAATGGGCCGGCGCTGCTGCCCACGTCGCTGATGAGCCGCCAAAGCCCCAGAAACT
>JBOIGK010000645.1:0-2620 GCA_050742695.1 Advenella sp.
CGCAGCGCGGTATATTCATTCTGTCGGGTGCGTACGTATTTATAAATTGGGGTGACGATTTCGTCATAGCTGCCCAGATCGGGCGGGGGGGCGCTGGTGGGGTGGCTGGCCCACTTGAGCGTGAGCCTGTGATGGCGCTGGTGTCCGATAAGATAAACGAGACCGCAAATAGCCAGAAATAAAACGCCGCTGAGTCCGCCAACGAGCCACTGGATGCCCAGCGCGAGGGCAACAGCAGCAAGATAGGCGAACAGGAGTGAGGGGCGGGGCATGATTGATTATATTCCGGAACAGTGGCTTGCGCTGGTCGCCCAACCTTGAAGAAAAAACACGACGCGCCAGCAGTTGCCAGCATCAATAATGAAAACCGGGCCCGCTATGGACGGCCTGCTGGGCAATCAGGCCGGCAGTTTAGAGGTAAAACGATACCCGCTTCCGCGCACGGTTTCAACCAGATTATGATGATTGCTCGGCTCGAGCGCCTTGCGCAGGCGACGGATATGCACGTCGACGGTGCGTTCTTCCAGAAATACATGATCTCCCCAGACCTGGTCGAGCAACTGACCACGGGTGAACACTCGCTCCGGATGCGTCATGAAAAAATGCAGCAGGCGAAATTCGGTCGGACCCAGCGGCAGGTTTGAGCCATTGCCTGTGATGCGATGCGACACCGGGTCCAGCTTGAGCCCGGAGATCTCGATTTCATCATCAGTCAGTTGCGGGGCGCGGCGGCGCAGGACCGCCTTGATGCGCGCCATCAATTCTTTGGGAGAAAAGGGCTTGGTAATGTAATCGTCGGCGCCGCTTTCGAGCCCTTCCACCTTGTCGGCTTCGGAGCTCTTGGCGGTGAGCATGATAATGGGGATGTCGCGCGTACGCTCGCTGCTGCGCAGATTACGCGCCAAGTTCAGGCCGGTGGAGCCGGGCAGCATCCAGTCCAGCAGAATCAGATCGGGCAATTCCGCATTGATCAGGACCTTTGCCTGTTCGGCATCCAGCGCACGCAGCACTTTATGGCCGGCAAAGGACAGGTTGACGGAGATGAGCTCTTGAATTGCGGGTTCGTCTTCGACGACGAGAATTGTGCTGGCCATAATGAAGTAAAATTAAAAAGTCACACGATTGACATTAACCGGGAATACTAGTCTCAATGGTATTGCCTGATTGTGTCATGTTTGTGACAACCCTGCCTACTTTTCATAAAGATTGCATATGAATTCAGAACGTCCAACGTCAGCCGGGCAATCCGGTACCACGCATTTCGGCTTCCGTACTGTCGATGAACAGGAAAAAGCCGGGAAAGTGGCGCAAGTGTTTCATTCGGTGGCGCAACGTTACGATGTCATGAATGACCTGATGTCCGGCGGCATGCACCGTCTCTGGAAAAGCTTTACGATCGGGCGGGCGGGTGTGCGGCCTGGCATGCGGGTGCTCGATATTGCCGGGGGCACCGGCGATCTGGCGCTGGCTTTTGCAGGCAAGGTCGGGCCAACGGGTCAGGTCTGGCATACCGATATCAATTCCTCCATGTTGCAGGTCGGACGGGACCGTCTGATTGATAAAGGGGTGTTGCTGCCTACGGTGGTGTGCGATGCCGAGCACCTGCCGTTTCCCGACGAATTTTTTGATGTGGTCACCGTTGCCTTTGGTCTGCGCAACATGACGCACAAGGATCAGGCCCTGCAACAAATGCAACGGGTGCTCAAGCCTGGCGGCAAGTTGCTGGTGCTGGAGTTCTCGCGGATCGCCGCGCCACTGGCGCCTGCCTATGACTGGTATTCGTTCAATATTCTTCCCTGGCTTGGCAAAAAAGTGGCAGATGACGAAGAAAGTTACCGCTATCTGGCCGAATCCATCCGCATGCATCCCGATCAGGAAACGCTGGCGCAAATGATGCGCGACGCCGGTTTGCCACGGGTCAGCTATTTCAATCTGACAGCCGGGGTGGTGGCGTTGCACGAAGGCGTCAAGCTGTTCTGACTCCCTGCCTGACCGCTTGCTTTCCCCTTGGACTGCAACCTGGGCACGGGCGTGCCGTTCAGGCATGCCAATCCTTCATTTTCCGTTCATTACAAAGTAGCTTGCATAAATATTCAGGTTTTTGTAAGATTGAATTGTTTGCTAATTTATTCATTGTGGGTCAATCCCACCGGAGCAATAATCAATGTTCAAAAAGTGGTCTAAATTTCTCGCCGCTGCGATGATTGTCGTGTCATCTGTAAGCATGCTGGCCGTGACCCATGATGCTGAAGCCCGCCGTATGGGCGGAGGCAGCAGTTTCGGACGCCAGTCTTCCAACATCACAACGAACCGGGCTCCGGCGGCACAGGCTCCCAATGCGGTTAACCGCACGTCAGCGGCGCCAGCCGGCGCGGCAGCCAATGCGGGCGCTGCGGCACAGCGCAGTGGTTTTTCCCGTTTTCTGGGTCCAATCGCCGGCATAGCCGCAGGTTTGGGTATTGCAGCGCTGCTGTCAAGCCTGGGTCTGGGTGGCGCCATGCTTGAGTTCCTGTCCAGCGCCCTGCTTATCGCCATTGTGATTTTTGGCGTGATGTTTATTGTGCGTCGCTTGCGCGGAGGCCAGGCGCGTCCGGCGTTTCAGGGCGCTTCACCCATGCAG
>JBOIGK010000646.1:0-2922 GCA_050742695.1 Advenella sp.
AACAAGGGCGGTGGCACGTAAGATCATTATATTGAAGGAAAAAAATAGGCCAACAATTCTATGGTTTTTGCCTACTTTTCGTAATTAATTAGATATCACAGTCGATTGCATTAACTCTGAGACTCGACAACACTTGTCGGATCTCACAATAAGAGAAATTAGTTTGCTTGATCTTAAATTTTTTTTCATTAACTATGAAACTACCTCTTTTAGAAATTTCGTAATTAGTTCAAACAATAATCTCAGTAACCGCTATCCCCTGCTGTTCATCATGCTTGTCAAGCATGTAAGTGCGCAGCGTTTTCATGAACGCTTGGCCCAACAGGGACGCAGACGTTTCATCACGATAAATTAGACCTAAGTCCATAGACGGTACCGCCTCTTTAATAGCGTGGCGGCGGATGCGACCGCCATCGTGCGACCAGGAACGGTAAACTAAGTCGGACAGTATAGTCACCCCCATATTTTGGGCTACCAAACTCCGAACGGCCTCAATAGATTTTGTGCGAAAAACAACATTCGGCTCAAGACCTTCGCGCCCCCAGTAACGCTCGACCGTCTCGATATGCTCATCCATATCTAGCAAAATATACGGCATATTAGCGATATCTAGTAGAGATACGGGTTGCTTGCTCACTGGGTGATCTAGAGAAGTCCATAAGCGCCTTGGTGATTTGAGCAGACATTCCTGCTTCAGCGTTGCATCCTGCGCCCGATTGGATACCAGCACCAATGCCAAATCATAAATGCCTTTAAGCATACTTTCTTCGATTAGCAAACGATCTTCTTCCTGAACAATCAGCGCCACGCCCGGCAAGGTCCGGCGCATGTACATCATGAGGCCGGGTAACAGATAAGCCGCAATGGTATCGGTCACGGCCAAGTGTATGGTGCCATTGAGTGCAGAGACGGGGGCTTTGATTTCTTCCATAGCCAAATTAAGCATGGACAACACGTGCTGCGCGTATCTTAGAAACTCATGTCCCTGCGCAGTCAGGACCAGCCCAGACACGTGACGGGTGAATAGGTCAACGCCAAGTGCCTGTTCCAACGCACGCACCGAGACAGTCAGAGACGGTTGAGAAATAAAGCACTGACGGGCAGCACGCGAAACCTGACCAGTCTCAGCCGTTGCCACGAAATGACGCAGTTGCTTTAGTGTGATTTGCATGGCAAGGCCCCCGAGGCGATAAAAACACTGGAAACATCATGCGCTTCCAGCGTGATATAGATTTCATCTATATTAAACCATAGAGAATAGATATTAGTGCGGCATGATCCTATCCGCTAGTATTGCGGACATGCAAATGAACGCTTATCCGCTGAGGCCGGTGCACTCGGCTTTACCACAGTAGACAAATCGACAATCAGGCAAGGAACCGTTATGAAACCACAATCCGGAACAGCCAACGCTGAGTCGCATCGGCCAGAGGGCCAGCGCGCAGAATCAACCGGTATATTGACAAAATTGGGCTTGCGATTCACTGCGTGGGCTGAAAAATGGTTTCCAGATGCGTTTGTTTTTGCTGCACTTGCCGTATTGGTCGTTACTGCGGGTGCGCTGTCTATTGGTGCCAGTCCGAAAAGTATCACTCAAGCGTTCGGCAATGGATTCTGGAGCCTAATCGTATTTAGCATGCAAATGGCCTTAGTCGCGATTGGCGGATATGTTGTGGCTTCGTCGCCGCCGGCCGCGAAGCTGATCAACCGCCTGGCTTCTATTCCCCGCACAGGCCGCAGTGCCATTGGATATGTTGCATTGATCAGTATGGTGCTGTCACTTCTCAATTGGGGTGTAAGCTTGATTTTCTCGGCTCTTTATGTAAGAGCACTGGCACGTCGTAGCGAATTACAAATGGACTACCGCGCTGCTGGAGCTGCAGCATACCTTGGCATGGGCGCGACGTGGGCACTGGGCCTTAGTTCAGCAGCAGCCCAGTTGCAGGCAAATCCTGATAGTCTGCCCCCCTCGATCGTGAGTATTACAGGTGTCATTCCGTTCAGTCAGACGATCTTTCTGTGGCAGTCGTTTGCAATGGCGATGGTGCTGATGGTTATTTCAATCATGATCGCGTTATGGTCAGCCCCGGGGCCGAGTCACGCGGTGACCGCTGCCGATCTTGGCGTAGACGTGTTCGAGAAGACGGCACCTCGAAAGCCTGCCGGCAAGCGCCGGCCTGGCGAATGGTTGGAACAAAGCCCGCTACTCACCATTTTGCTTTGTGCGCTGGGTTTTTCCTGGCTATTCCAAGAGTTCACGAGTAAAGACCCGTTGGTGGCCATTTCTTCTCTTAACACATACAACCTCTTGTTTCTTATGCTCGGGCTCTTGCTCCACTGGCGTCCGGCAAGTTTCCTGCGTGCGGTTTCGCAAGCAGTACCGTCCGTTTCAGGTGTCATCATCCAGTTTCCTTTGTACGGATCGATAGCGGCAATTATGACTGCACCCAAGGGTACGGCCGGGTTATCACTATCGGATATGATCGCACATCTGTTTGTCAGTATTTCCAATACTGAAACGTTTGCCGTCGTGATGGGGTTGTATTCTGCAGTACTAGGCTTTTTTATTCCATCCGGTGGCGGCAAGTGGATCATGGAAGCGCCGTATGTCATGCAGGCTGCTAATGATCTGCAGGTACATTTGGGCTGGGCGGTACAGGTCTACAATGCTTCAGAAGCATTGCCCAATTTGATCAATCCTTTCTGGATGCTGCCTCTGCTGGGAGTACTGGCTCTTCGGGCACGCGATGTCGTCGGTTTTACATTCCTGCAACTATGCGTGCATTTGCCTGTCGTCCTATTGATGCTCTGGCTTTTGGGTATGACACTTGAATACTCCGCTCCTGTCATGCCATGACGCGTGTAAAGCAGCGAAAGAAGACGACAGCAGTGAACCGAGAGTTAAAGTAGCCAGAGAATGAT
>JBOIGK010000647.1:0-1983 GCA_050742695.1 Advenella sp.
CCCAATGTCTGGTCGTTGCATATTCGCGATGCGCACTCACCCATGTGTTTTACTAATGGCAAGGGAGCGACCAAGGAAAGCGCGCTGGCCTCGGCGTTGGGAGAATATATCGAACGCCTCAATTGCAACCATTTCTATGCCGGTTCCTTTTGGGGCGAAGACATCGCCAATGCGCCGTTTGTGCATTACCCGAATGAGCGCTGGTTCCAGCCGGGCACCGCGGATACGCTGCCCGCTGACATTCTGGATGCATACTGCCTGCAAATTTATAATCCGGATGACGAGCTGCGCAGCTCGCATCTGTGCGATACCAACTCGGGCAATATGTCGCGCGGCATCTGTTCGCTGCCGTTTGTACGGCAGTCAGACGGCAATGTCGTGTATTTTCCGTCAAACCTGGTCGAGAACCTGTATGTTAGCAATGGCATGAGTGCCGGCAATACGCTGGTAGAAGCACAAGTGCAATGCTTGTCCGAAATTTTCGAACGGGCGGTAAAACGTGAAATTCTGGAGGGAGAAATCGCATTGCCGGATGTGCCGCAAGAAGTGCTGGCGAAATACCCTGGCATTTTGGTCGGCATTCAGGCATTGGAAGAGCAGGGCTTTCCGGTGCTGGTAAAGGATGCGTCGCTGGGCGGGACTTACCCGGTAATGTGCGTAACCTTGATGAACCCGCGCACAGGTGGCGTCTTTGCCTCATTCGGCGCGCATCCAAGTTTTGAGGTGGCGCTGGAACGCAGCCTCACGGAATTGCTGCAGGGACGCAGTATCGAAGGCCTGAACGATTTGCCCAAGCCCACCTTTGTCAGTGAAGTTGTGACCGAATCAAATAATTTTGTGGAGCACTTCATCGATTCCAGTGGTGTCGTGTCATGGCGCTTTTTCAGTGCCAAGGCGGATTTTGAGTTTGTCGAATGGGATTTTTCCGGCCAGGGCGAAAACGCTAATGCCCTGGAAGCAGCTACTTTGTTCGGTATTCTCCAAGACATGGGCAAAGAGGCCTACATGGCTGTGTATGACCAACTGGGCGCCATCGCCTGCCGGATTCTGGTGCCCGATTATTCGGAAGTTTACCCGGTAGATGATGTTATCTGGGATAACACAAACAAAGCGCTTCTGTTCCGCACCGATATTTTGAACCTGCATTGTCTGGACAATGCCGCGCTGGCAGCACTGCTTGAGCGGCTAGAGAACAATGACTTGGATGAATACGCTGATATTGCCACGTTGATCGGTATCGAATTTGATGAGAACACGGACTGGGGACAGCTCACTGTTCTGGAATTGAAGCTGTTGATTAATCTGGCCTTGCAGCAGTTTGAGGCGGCGCAAGAGCTGACCGGCGCGTTTCTGCAGTACAACGACAACACGGTCGAGCGCGGATTGTTTTATCAGGCCTTGAATGTGGTGCTGGAAGTACTGCTGGATGATGACCTGGAATTGGATGACTACGCGGTCAACTTTCGCAAGATGTTCGGCAACGCACGTATGGAAGCGGTAATGGGGTCGGTGGACGGCAGCGTACGCTTTTTCGGGCTAACGCCAACAAGTATGAAACTGGATGGGCTCGATAGGCATCACCGGCTGATCGATAGTTATAAAAAACTGCATAAGGCCAGAGCTCAAGCGGCGGCGACTACCGGTTAGGGGGCGACAAGGCTGGGTGCTGCTCATCCGTTATTGACCGGAGAATGAGTAATCGGTGGATGTACACGCCAGGAGGATCGGATATGCGTATATGCCTCGGGGGTTTCGCATGTTTTATCAGTTCCTGGAGGGTGACGTCTTATGCTGCACAGTCCAGCGCAGCCAGAAAACGCTCAACAATCAGATTTTGCCTTCTTCCCTTGCGCATTGCGATTGCAATCGGGACGGTAAAGTGCATGCGGTCTGGTGCAATGGCAGTCATCTGTCCTTTCTCTACCCAGGTGGCGGCGTAATGATCGGGAAGAAAGCCGATATATTGGTCGGTTAATATGAGAA